>CAYGMS010000072.1:0-9192 GCA_964350905.1 uncultured Thiobacillus sp.
GGCAGTGAAATTCCGTTCATCCGACAATCATTACGTCGCACACGCTGTTGTGCAGGACGTGCCTGACAACGCTGCCCAGCCGGCCGCCGTGCTTTCCCATCACAATGAGGTCGAAATGGAGCTTTTCTGTCCACCTCCGTATCATGGCCGGCGGATAGTCCAGCTCAACCACTCGCGAAATGCGGCCGTCTTCCCGGCCGGCGGTCAGTTTGCTGATTTCCTGAACGGCGTGATCGTAGAATTCAGAACGGGAACGCCTGATTTGATCCTCGGACGCACCGAGCTGGCGGAGGTGCTCGTGATTCGGAGCCTGAAATGCATGCAACAGGCAGGTCGTCGCGTTCGGTGCGAGTTCGTCCGCCTTGCGAATCATGGCGACCGACCGCTCGGTGAGGTCCACTGCCACACCGATCTTGCCATAGGGCGCGTCGGCTTTTTGCTTGGCAATCAAAACCGGCCGTGTTTCCCTGGTGAGAATATTCTCCGCTGTCGTGCCGACAAACAACTCGTTGGCAAAATGTTCGCCGTGACTTCCGAGAACAATCAGATCTGCATTACAGGCCGCCGCCGCTTCGATGATGCCCGTTTCGACTTCTGCGATCCTGACGCGGGGTCGGATCGTGACAGGCTGCTCCGAGTTCACCTGGTCGGCAAAATCGTAAAGCTGCGAATAAGCGGAATTGGTGAGATTTTCTTCGATGACCTGACGAGAGTCGGGCAGGAAATCGCACAGCGCGTCTACCGATGCCGGCGTGATGACATGAAGGATTTCAAGCGTCGCCTGATGCTCGATCGCCAGCAGCACCGCCCGGTCGAGCGCTATTTTTGCGTATTTAGAGAAGTCTGTTGCCACCAAAATTTGTTTCATTTTCTGAATGACACATCTCTCCACGTTGAAAACCAGCAATGTTGCTGAAGACGTCCGGGCAGTCGTATGAAGTGAGTATGGAATAATTGTGCGAGTCCGGCAACCCACAATGCCACGCTTGGCTGTGCCCGCCCAGAGGACGTCGACTTTACGAAGACCCTTCGCCGGCCGATTCCGCGGTGCTTGAAATTTCAGGGTCGAACAGGCAGGCTGCCGTGGCACGATGCACCGGGTTCCCGGTGCTTGTTTTGCATGCGCCTTATCAACAGCAAGTGGCCCGATCCCGGCCGTGGCCAGGCAGTTCTGAAAGCAGAAGGCGCTGTGGTAGCATCTTGGCCATACATTCCGGCGCCGCAGAAAATGAGCATAAAATAAGCGGTGCCCGCACATGTTGCCAATGTTCCCAGCCCAGCACGTCGCCCAGACCGGTGAAACCCGCCGCGATACACTGACGGAACACTCCTATACTGCCACTGCAATAATCCGGATACGAAGCGCATCCTTGCTGACGCGGTCCTTGGCCAGACTGGCCGAATCGGGCCGCCTGAAATGAACCCGTTATAGAGAGACCATCTGATGGAAAAACGACCTGTAATTATTTTGACGTCACTGGACCTCAATCGTCTGGAGACGATTCTGGATGCGCTGCCGGAAGAGACTTTTCCGGGGAAGAAAGAGTTGCTGGCAGAACTCGATCGCGCCGATGTCGTCGAGCCAGAGGACGTGCCGCCCGATGTGGTGACCATGAACAGCAAGGTGCGTTTTGTCCTCGAATCGGGGGAGGAATTTTGCCTGACGCTGGTGTACCCGCAGGACGTCGATGGCAGCACCGAACGTATATCGATACTCGCCCCTGTTGGCAGCGCGTTGTTGGGGCTGTCTGCAGGCGAACAAATCGAGTGGCCCAGGCCGGGAGGCGGTGTGATGAAGGTACGTCTGGTGGAAGTCGTCTACCAACCTGAGCGTGCCGGCGAATTCCGCCGCTAAAGTCCACCTGGATACGTCAACAGGAGTATTCAGGCAGCGTGAAACGGGTATTCGCCAACGCCTGGATCCCCTGAGCATTGCGATGTGATCGCGTTGCGAAATATACCGGGGCACACAGGCATCCCGCACTTCGGCTATTGCCCCACAGGTATCGAGCAGAATGGACAGTCCTTCCCAGCCTCCGGCCCCGGAGAAAAACACGGCCGATTTGCCCGCGCGCATCCATCGGGGGATTCTGATTGCCCTCCAGACCATCATGGCGGTGGAACTGCTGCTGGTATTGCGCGAGCAGCAGTGGATGAATGCGTTTCTGGTGATGGCGATCATGGCGGTCATGTTTTCGCCTGCGGTGATCGGCCGCCGCTTCCGTGTGCATATCCCGCCCGAGTTTCAGGTGCTGGCTGTGCTATTCGCATTCGCGGCGCTGTTTCTGGGGGAAATCCACAGCTACTACATGCGGTTCTGGTGGTGGGATATCGCCCTGCACACCAGTTCGGGTCTGTTGATGGGGATTCTCGGTTTTCTGCTGGTTTATGTGCTCAATGCGGACGAGCGCATTGATATCCACATGCGACCGCGTTTCATGGCCTTGTTCGCGTTTTTATTCGCCGTGACGGTCGGCACGCTGTGGGAGATCTTTGAATTCGCGATGGACCAGATCGTGGGAACCCATATGCAAAAGCCCATGCTCGGCGATCCATCGGGCCTGACCGACACGATGTGGGATATGATAGTCAACGCGCTGGGTGCCCTGACTATCAGTGCCCTGGGCGGGTGGTACATGACGCAGCGCGAACACTCATTCATCGAAGTCTGGATACGTAAATTCATCGAACGTAACCCACGCTTGTTCCATCATTGAACCGGCGATGCCGCACTGGCGGCATCGTCTTGCAGAATCTTATTGGAGGCATTACGACCATGAATTTACTTGCACAGGATTACCCGGCCATTCTTTCCGGCAGCCATGAAGCGCCTTGCCTGTCCCTGTATCAGCCGACACACAGACAGCATCCGGACAATGCACAGGATCCCATCCGTTTTCGCAATCTGGTGAAGACGATGGAGGAATCCTTGCGTCAAAAATATCCGAAGCGGGAAATCAAGTCACTTCTGCAACCGTTCGAGGACCTGGCCGAAAACCGGGATTTCTGGAATCACGCCGCGGACGGGCTCGCGGTGCTGAGCGCGCCCGGGTTGTTCCGCGTATACAGGCTGCAGCGCCCGGTTGCCGAACTGGTGGTTGTTGCTGACAGTTTCCATACCAAACCGCTGATGCGCATCACGCAATCGGCTGACCGCTATCAGATCCTTGCGCTGAGCCGCAATGCGTTCAAGGTTTACGAGGGCAATCGTGACGCGCTGGGCGAGATATTGCCGATCGAAGGCGTGCCGCAAACGGCTGGCGAACTGGTGGGCAAGGATGCCGATGGCCGTGAAGGCGCGCATCGCGCGTACGGCCCTACCGGAGGCGCTGCATGGCATGGCACCGATGTCAAGCAGGACGCCACAGACCGGGACACCGAACAGTTTTTCCGTGCGATCGACCAGGCGGTGTTGCAGCATTGTTCGCAACCCTCGGGAATGCGTCTGATCCTGGCGGCGCTGCCCGAGCACCATCATCGGTTTCGCAGCATCAGCCGCAACTCGTTTTTGATGAAAGAGGCGATCGACGTTCATCCGGATGACTTGTCGCTCGATGCGCTGCGTGAACGCGCATGGCAGCTTATGCAACCGTATTACCTCGAGCGGCTGGCCGGATTTGTGGAAGCCTATGGCACGGCAGCAGCAAATGGCCAGGGGTCGGACAAGCTTGGCGAACTTGCCAAGGCCGCCCTCGCCGGGCGAATCGCAACGCTGCTGATCGAAGCCGACCGCTTGATTCCCGGAAGCATCGATGCGACAAGCGGCAGAATCACCGCCGGCGATCTGGAACACCCGGAAGTTGACGATGTGCTTGACGATCTCGGCGAGCGCGTGCTCAGGACCGGCGGCGAAGTCGTGATCGTTCCGGCCGAACGGATGCCAACACAAACCGGTGCCGCCGCGATCTATCGTTTTTGATGCGCTTCCGGAGACCGTTCAACGACGGTTTTCGGGGCTATTCCGGTAGCGTGTAACGGGCGTTTATTAATTCTTCGATCATCTGCCGTGTTTGCCACGGCTCGAGATCGGTGCGACGTTCGAGGCGTTCTGCCTCATCGGCAAGAAAATCGTCCTTGATTGCGTGGCGGAACCAGCGCGAGTAATCGCCGCGATGCAGGTGGTGTAGCCAGGTCGACTCGTCGATGCCCTGGGCAATCTGGCAGAAAACGACGAGGTTCTGCGCTTTCAGGTTGTGACGGTTGTCGGGGCCGCGGAAATAAAAACTGTGCCAGCGCAGGTTGCCTTCCGCGTACTTGCGGAGGTGGCGAATGCGCTCGGCCCGCCCGCGCTGTGCCTGCATCGAAAACGGTGGCTGTCCGTCCCGCAGGAACCAGATGACGACATGAGTCGGTTGATATGACAGACTTTCCGGCCACGTCAGTGGCTGGTTCGTTGCATCAGCAAATTTCCTGAGGGTCTCTTCCGGTGAATGGCCGATGGCCACAACCACGTCGATCGGTTTGAGGATGGCGGGTGCCACATGGTCGGGATGTACGGTGACCAGGATGGTCTCCTGGAGTTGTTGCGGCAGCACGGCGGCGGCGTGCCCCCAGGTACTGGGTAGCATATGGTGCGCCTCGTCCACCACCAGCCAGTGCGGCCGCCCGGTGCGGGCGCGCATGGCCTGCAGGTTCGGTATGAGCTGGGCAAAAAAATTCGGCCGTTCGTCCAGCGGAATACCGAGCAGATTGACGCCCACATTGATCTTCGGGTCTTCGAGGATCGACAACACTTCGCCGATGCTGGGCGCGCGCCACTGGTTACCGAGCGTCACGACGTCGCGTAGCGTTCCGTAATCGCCTTCTGGATCGACAATACAGACTTGGTAGTCCTTTTCGGTGAGGCGCTCGACGACGCTGGCGGCAAGCGTGGATTTGCCGCAGCCGGAAGGCCCGGCAACCAGTATGTTGTGACCGTAGGGTGGCAGATCCACCGTGGTTGCATCCGCGCGTTTCCCGAGCAAAATCAAATGTTGTGGAAGTGTGCCTGCCAGCCGGCGCAAATCGTCGGCGATCAACTCATCGATCAGTTCGATAACCCCGTTACCATTCTCGGCCGCTGTCACGAAGTCGGCGATTGCCTTGATGGACGGCGCCGCGTTGGCCACCGCCACGGCGCACTCGCAGCGTTCCAGAAACGAATGATCGTTTTCCGCGTCGCCGACACCCACCACCTCGTGGCGCGAAAGCCCCAGTTCGCGTAGTGCGTACTCGAGCCCCGTCGCCTTGTTGACCCCGGCCGGAAGTATCATCACCGCGCCACGATTGCCGATCACCTGGGCCTCGAGGCCGAGTTCCCATATGACGTCCTGGACGGTCGCGCGATGCGGCTCGTGGGTCGCCACCAGCACCTGTCCGATCTCAAGCGGCGTGACGCCACGCGCCTGCAGGTTCTGTATCAGCAGTTTGGACGGCGGATTGGCGAGTTGCGTTTCTTCTTTGCTTACGGGATCGTAGACGATCGCACCGTTCTCGGCGACGACGAGGTCGAACAATTGCGCGCAGGGACAGATCGCCAGCAGGTCATCGAGCTGGCGGCCCGTGACCAGGATCGCCCGCCTGCCGGACACCCTCAGGCGTTCCAGGGCACTTATCACCTGTTCCGACAGCCTGTCATCCGAAGACAGGGTTCCATCGTAGTCTGTCACGAGCGCAAGGTAACGCATATCGTCCACCCACTTTCATGCCTGATGGCTCTGCGCGTCAGACCGTAACGCATTCATGGCGGCAGAGGTATGTGTTGGCGAGGGTCAAGGCGTGCCGAAAACCCTCTGGTTCAGTATATCTTTATATGCCTCGAATCATAGGACGGGAAAGCCTCGTGAACACGAGGCAGTCCATCCAGCCCCTCGCTTTTCATGCTGGCGCACAGGGATTTCTGCCAGCTTGTCTGAATTCATCCGGGGAGAGTGAGGCAGAAGAACCAGGCCTGGATGCTCGGCTTCAGCGTCTCAATCGGCCCGCATCGCACGGTGGTGTTGCCGGCCTATCACGGCGTGCGGTCGTGTCCGCACCTCACCCCGCTATTGCCCCGGTGGCGCTGTTGAGCCCCGGCCTTGCTTCTCTGCTGACCACACGGTTTTGCCCTTGCCTGTTCGCAAGCAGCTGGCGATGTGTCTGTATGCCGCCGGCTACACCGAAGACCCCAATCAGGCGCGCGCGATCACCGCGATCAACGGCTTTGGCCAGGCGGCTGCGTGAATTCGGTGCACGTCACTCATCGCAGCACCTTGATGGTGCGCGTAGAGCTGTCCCGCTTCCGGCCTGAACATTAAGTTGACGTAAAAACAAATGCTTGGATGAGTACTTCAAGCTGGCACAGCCGTTGCTGAGTACAGGCTTAAGGTTTTTCTGATCATTTTTAAGCGTTTATGTTTGGAGTAACGGGATGGATATGAGTACCCCCATGGACAAGGGTCCCAGGATGAAGCTGGTGATGGTCGGCAACGGCATGGCCGGTATGCGCACCCTGGAAGAGCTGCTGAAGCTGGCCCCCGAACTCTACGACATCACCGTGTTCGGTGCCGAGCCGCACCCCAACTACAACCGCATTCTGCTGTCGCCGGTGCTTGCGGGCGAGCAGACGATGAACGACATCGTGCTGAATCCGCTCGACTGGTACAGCGAAAACAATATCACCCTGCACATGGGCAAGAAGGTGGTGAAGATCGACCGCCGTGCGCGTGCGGTCGAAGCCGAAGACGGCACCCGCGCCGAATACGACCGCCTGTTGCTCGCCACCGGGTCCAATCCCTTCCTGCTGCCGGTGCCGGGCGCCGATCTGCCGGGCGTGATCAGCTTTCGCGATATTGCCGACGTCGATGCCATGGTGCAGGCCTCCAGCCAGTACCGGCATGCCGTCGTCATCGGCGGCGGCCTGCTCGGACTGGAAGCCGCCAATGGCCTGATGAAGCGTGGTATGGACGTGACCGTGGTGCACCTCGGTCCGTGGCTGATGGAGCGCCAGCTCGACGAGCCTGCCGCGCGCCTGCTGCAGAAGAGCCTGGAAGAAAAAGGCATGAAATTCCTGCTGCAGAAGCAGACGGCCGAACTGGTCAAAGGGGCGTCCGGCCGTGTTGCCGAAATCAAATTCAAGCCTGACCTGAGCAAGGTCGAAGGTGAGGGTGACGCCGATCTGGTGGTGATGGCCGTCGGCATCCGTCCCAACACCGATCTTGCCGAATCCGCCGGCCTGCATTGCAACCGCGGCGTGGTCGTCAACGACACCATGCAGACCTTCGATCCGCGCATCTACTCCGTCGGCGAATGTGCGGCACATCGCGGGATCGCCTACGGCCTGGTCGCACCCTTGTTCGAACAGGCCAAGGTGTGCGCCAATCACCTCGCACATTACGGCATCGGCTGCTACCAGGGTTCGGTGACCTCGACCAAGCTCAAGGTCACCGGCATCGACCTGTTCTCCGCCGGCGACTTCATCGGCGGCGAAGGCACCGAATCGATTCTCTATTCCGATCCCCTCGGCGGCGTCTACAAGAAGCTCGTCATCAAGGACGACAAGCTGGTTGGTGGCGTGATGTATGGCGACACGGTTGACGGCTCCTGGTATTTTTCGCTGCTGCGCGATGGCAAGAGCGTCAGCGAACTGCGCGACCACCTGATGTTCGGTCAGGACCATTGCGGCAACCTCGGTCACGGCGGCGTCAACAAGGCCGCCACGATGACCGACGACATGGAGGTGTGCGGTTGCAACGGCGTGTGCAAGGGCGACATCGTCAAGGCGATCCGCGAGAAGGGACTGTTTACGCTGGAAGACGTGCGCAAGCACACCAAGGCCTCCGCTTCGTGCGGCTCGTGTACCGGCCTGGTCGAGCAGATTCTGGCGGTCACCGTGGGTGGCGATTATTCGCCCGCCACCAAGGCCAAGTCGATGTGCGGCTGCACCGATTACACCCACGAAGAAGCCCGCGCGGCAATCCGGCAGAACAAGCTGCTGACGATTCCCCAGGTGATGACCTTCATGGAATGGCGCACGCCCAACGGCTGTGCCAGTTGCCGCCCGGCGCTCAACTATTACCTGATCGCCACCTGGCCGGGCGAGGCCGAGGATGATCCGCAGTCGCGTTTCATCAACGAACGCGCCCACGCCAATATCCAGAAAGACGGCACCTATTCGGTCATTCCGCGCATGTGGGGCGGCAACACGACCCCGGCCGAGTTGCGCCGCATCGCCGATGTTGCCGACAAATACAAGGTGCCGGCGGTGCACGTCACCGGCGGCCAGCGGATCGATCTGCTCGGCATCAAGAAGGAAGACCTGCCCAAGGTGTGGGCCGATCTCGACATGCCGTCCGGCCATGCCTACGGCAAGGCGCTGCGCACGGTGAAGACCTGTGTCGGGTCGGAATGGTGCCGCTTTGGTACGCAGAACTCGACCCAGCTCGGTATCGATCTGGAAAAGGCGTTCTTCAAGATGTGGGCGCCGCACAAGGTCAAGCTCGCGGTGTCCGGTTGCCCGCGCAACTGTGCCGAAGTCGCGATCAAGGATATTGGCATCATCGGTGTGGATTCCGGCTGGGAAATTTATGTGGGCGGCAACGGCGGCATCAAGACCGAGGTTGCACAGTTCCTGGTCAAGGTGAAGACCGATCTGGAAGTGATGGAGTATTCGGGCGCCTTCCTGCAGCTCTATCGTGAAGAGGCACGTTATCTCGATCGCACCGTGCACTACATCGAGCGTGTCGGCCTTGACTACGTGAAGAAGAAAATTCTCGACGACGCAGAAGGACGGCGTGCGCTGTATGAACGTATGGTGTTCGCGTTGTCAGTCGAACGCGATCCATGGGTCGAGCGTGCCAGGGAAGGCAAGCTCCGGCATGAATTCGAAACTGTTGTGGTCTAAAGGAAATCGCCATGAGCCAAACTGATCTGAACCCGTGGACCGCTGTTGTCAGCGTCAGCGACATCCCCAAACTCGGCGCGCGCGTGGTGCGCCACGGCACGCTCGACATCGCCGTGTTCCGCAATGCCGACGACGAAATCTTTGCACTGGAGGATCGCTGCCCGCACAAGGGCGGGCAGTTGTCGCAGGGCATCGTGCACGGCAGAAAAGTGACCTGCCCGATGCATGGCTGGAATATCGAAATCGATACCGGCTGTGCGTCGGCACCGGATAACGGCTGCGCGCGTGAATTCGCGGTCAGGGTCGAAGACGGCCGGGTGTGGCTGGACCTG
>CAYGMS010000073.1:0-8957 GCA_964350905.1 uncultured Thiobacillus sp.
TATTCACCCTGTGCAGAACGGTCAACGTCCCAGCGCCTGGTGTATCCAGCAGGCCGCTCTCGTTTGTCGGCATGCGTAAGAACAAGCCGCCGCTTGGCACGGGAAACCCCGACAAAATACGCACAGCGGTTTTCATTTTGGTCACCAAAAAAAATCTCATTTTCGACGGCCATGATGATGACCGAATCGAATTCAAGGCCCTTGCCCTTGTGAATGGTCAGAATGCGCACGGTCTGATCATCCGAAAAGCGCACAAGCGCCTTTGGCAAATCGGGTTCGAGCTTGAGCAATTCTTCAATTCGTATCTTGGTATCCCGAATGACCTCCTTGAGTCGGTCATGCGATTCATAGTCAGGCGAAAGCGCAACGAGGGTCTCGATACCGACTTGGCTTAAGAACGTCCGCACAGAGTCCCACCATCCTGAGAATGGCTCAGCAATCAACTCGGTGATGGCTGCGTCCTTTCTCTGTTTCTTGATCAGGCGATCAAGATCCTGCCGCACATTGGCCTGGATTTCGTCGTCAGCGAAGGGAACCAACTGGTTCATCAACCGAACCCAAGCTTTGGGCTCGCGCTGGCCATAGAGACAGGACAAATAATCCACCACCAATCGCGCGGCAGGTTCTACCGTAATGTCCTGCATCTGCTGCTCGTTACGGAAGGGGATGCCCCGTGCTACCAGCGCAGCCATGAGATGATCGGCATACAGTTCCAGCTGCTTGGATACCAGGACGGTAATTTCCGAAGGTGGCAACTGTTCTGTTTTAATCCATCCCGCAATCAAATCCGCCAGGTATTCCGCCTCTTTGTGGCTGTCATCGAAACGCAAAGTGAAAACCTCTCCCTCCTCTCCGGCAAGCTGTTCATCGGACATGACGGATGCTGGATCGAGCACACGAATGATCTCGTTCTGCATACGCAGCAGGCGCGGCTTGGAGCGGAAGTTGCGGTACATGTTGAGTGGTACCGCAGCAAAATCCGTCGCGAAAGTCTGGAAAATGCCATCAAGGGCGCCGGCCCAGCCCATGATTTTTTGCTTGGTATCACCAACGGCCGTGAGGCGAATGCTGGTGCCCTGAAAGGCAAGCTTTACCAGCTCGTACTGCAGGTTGGTGCAGTCCTGGAATTCGTCGAGAAAGACATCGCTATAAGTTTGACGGATGGCGTTTCTGGCCACCTTTGACTTCTCAAGTATTTGAATTGCAAGTGGGACAAGGTCTGTGAACTCGATCTGTTTGCGCGTAACTCTGGGGCTGCCGATTTTGTATCCGGCCTCCAGTGCGTCATTGCCAGTGAGTATTGGACGAAAGCGATCGATGATGCGTTTGGCAAAGGCATGGAACGTGTGGCTGTCAAAACGCGAGGCGAGGTCGGAACCACAGCGACGCTGAACGCGCTCCTTCAGATTCTTGCTGGCATCAACCTTGAACGAAATAGCCAGAATCCGCTTGGGATAGCGGCAGGTTCCGGTTCGCAACAAGAAATCTGCCCGTTGAGCCAGCATCTCGGTCTTGCCGGCGCCTGGCCCTGCAGTCAGCGCAAGGCAGCGCTCCTGTTCCATGGTTGCGAGCAGGGCGTTGGGTTCGAGAGTCAGTCCATCAGCGGGCTGCCAGGCTTCGATTTCAATCACTCAGGCAGCTCCGAGAGTTTGGCGATAACGGCATCGGCCAATCGCCCAAATGATTCGGGCATGCTTTCAAGTAATTCCGCATCACTCAGTTGAGCCAGAGCATCAATATGCGCGGCGGGTTTGCTGCCAAGCTTGAAGCGTTGGTGATAAGTGCCAAAGAGCTTCAGTTCGTCCTCGCTGTATTGGGATGAGTCGTGGTGGCTCTTTCCAAGAACAGCTTTAATTGTTTCTACATCTGGTACTTCTTTCTCGACGCCATAGGCATTTGGATAGGCAAGAAGCATTGTGAAATCAAGGTCCATTGGGGCAGAAAAAAACACTCCGCGATTTTCCAGCTCAAGGAAAACACTTTTCTTCCCTTCTCCAAAAAAATGATGTGTGCGGATAGGCGTGTCATCTGCATTCCATTTCGGCAAAGGCCAATCCGTGGGCAGTATTTTCTCTGGCTCAAACTTCATCAGTTGATCATTGGCGTTCTTAATACGCCCCCACCCTGCTTGATAGCGAGCCACATCCAAATCAAGAAGCGTCAGATATGGGATCTTCAGTGCCGAGAGTAACCGCCAGAAATGGTTGACGTGCCTTCCCCCCAGCGGCGCAATCGTGACCGCTGACTCATCAACCGGTGCCCCTTTGGCCTGCAGGAGGCGTGGCAGCACGATTTCTTCGCTATCGCCTTCCCCCAAAATGACTAGGCGAGAGAAGTAGACTTCAGGAAATGCCTGCACGGCCTCCCGTACAAACTTGTGCGCCTCGTCGGTTTTTTCGGGTAACTGGATGTGCGTGACTCGTGACTGCCGAGTCTCAGTGAGCCGCATATAACGAATTCGCTCAGGTGCAACGCGTCGGAGCATGGATGGCGCATGCGTTGCAATGAGCGCTTGCGCATCCTCATTGCTCACCATTTCGCTCAGTGCATTGACGATCCGCCCCAGGTAGTGGGGTGAAAGACTGTTCTCAGGCTCCTCAACGGCAACTAGCGTAAAGACAGGTGGTCGCAGTTTATCCGGATCAAAGGATTTATCTTTTTCAGCCAAAACAGCGCGGCCAATCGCCTGTGACGACAACACAAGGGACAAGTAGAGCATCGACTTCTGGCCATCGCTCAGCCGCGAAAAATCGACCAGATGCTCATCATGTCCCGGAGAGAATGAAACCGACATGTGCCGCAACAAGGCTTCAATATCGGAAGCCACAAACGTGATCTTCGGATCGGCGAAAAAGCTACCTTTGTGAAGCGTCCCCCAAATTGTCTTCAGACTATTGCTGAAGGCATTGACCGACGGGTTGGCGGCCAGACTATCGCCAATCTGGTCGGTAAGGCCCTTGATCGCGTCGCGTTCCTTTTCCCAATGCACCGAGCGGAGCATTCGCCCAAGCAGTGCGTTTGCGCCATAAGCAATATGGTCTGCAGGGTCGCGCCTCGCGGGCAGGTAGTGAACGTGGATATGGTTGCGCTCGGCTCGCGGCACTTGTGCGGAACTGAGCGGTGAACCATCTTGATTCACATCCAGCACATACACAAAACTTTCTTCGATGTCGCCATCCTGACCCATGGTTGCGCTAAGGCGAAAACGCACCCGCGGAATACCGTCTGGCTCGTCCAAACGCATGTGACCAAAATGAGGGGCAACCGTACTGTTGTCTTCATCTTCCGCCAATTCAGGGAAAAGAAAATCCGCCTCTACCCAGAGTTCCCGCTCATCTGGGGGACTCTCTTCATCGAATAGGACGTGAAAGTCCGAGCGCTGGATCCTGCGTAATGATGGATCGAAGGCGAATAACCGGCACAGTGCTTGTAACCCGGCTGTCTTTCCTGAGCCATTTGGGCCGATGAGATAGGTGATATCTTCCAGAGTTAGCTCAGTTGATTCCGCTCCAAAGGACTGAAAGTTCGAAAGACGAAGCACATTCAGTTTCATGGGGCCTTCTCCGTTTCCAATAGTCCATCCAACGTTTCCAACAAAGCGTCCATTTGTTGCCAGAAGGAGCGGCCATCGTTTTGCCATTGGTCCCAGGCGGAGCGCAGCAATATCGCATCGCCGTTGCTGTCGGTTGCGGGAGCAGTGGCAATGCGCTTCACATAAAGCGGGATCGACAGGTTGCCTGCGTTGACGCCGATCTCGGCTAGGGTGGCTACCTTGGCAAAACCGGGGACATCGGCAAAGGTTTTGTGGGCGCTCAGGATGCGCTGTTGGTGTTCGGGTTTCAGGAAGCTCTGCGCGCGCTCCCGCGTGACTTCGTTCACCGCGTCGATGAAGATCACCTTGCCCTTGCGCGCAGCCGTCTTCTTGCGGTTGCAGATGACGATGCACGACTCCATCGGGGAGTTGTAGAACAGGTTGGGGCCCAGTCCGATGACGGCCTCGACCCAGTCCTGCTCGATCATCTTGGTGCGCATTACCTGCTCTTCGTTGCGGAACAGCACACCGTGAGGCCAGAGCACGGCACAGCGCCCCTTGGCCGTGAGGCTGGTCAGGATGTGCTGCTGGAAGGCGTAATCGGCACGACCTTGCGGCGGTGTGCCCAGCGAGTTGCGGCCCCACTTGTCACTGCTCCACGCCTCGCGATCCCATTGCTTGATGGAGTACGGCGGGTTGGCCAGGATTACGTCGAACTGGCGCAGGCGGTCGCCAGAGAGGTGCTTCGGGTCGGCCAGAGTGTCGCCACGGCTGATGTCAAAGTCCTCCACGCCGTGCAGAAACAAATTCATGCGGGCTATTGATGAGGTGATGAGGTTGCGCTCCTGGCCGTAAAGCTTGAGCGTGCGGTACTCACCGCCAGAGCGTTTCACTTCATCCAGCGCCGAGATCAGCATGCCACCGGTGCCACAGGTGGGATCGTAGATCGACTCGCCGGCTTGCGGGGCCAGCAGTTGCGTCATCAGATGGACGACGGTGCGGTTGGTGTAGAACTCCGCTGCCGTGTGGCCGGAGTCGTCCGCAAACTTCTTGATCAGATATTCGTAGGCGTTGCCGAGCTCGTCCTCCGGCACGTTGGCCACCGACAGCGTCTGGGTCGAGAAGTGCTCGATGAGGTTTTTCAGCGTTTCGTCGGGCAGGCGCTCACGGTTGGTCCACGAGGCATCACCGAAGATGCCGTCGAGCAAATCCGGGTTGGCTGTCTCGATGGCACGCATAGCCTTCTGGATGGCAGCGCCGACGTTCTTGGGAGCCTGGCGCACATCGTTCCAGTGTGCTCCCTCGGGAATCTGGAAACGGTGGTTTTCGCCAAACTGCGCATACGACAAATCGCCGCCAGAATCGGCCAGCGCTGCCTGGTATTCCTCCTCCCACACATCCGACACACGCTTGTAGAACAGCAGCGGGAAGATGAACTGCTTGTAGTCACCCGCGTCGATGAGGCCGCGCAGCAGCACGGCGGCGCCCCACAGGTAGGATTCGAGTTCTTGTTGGGTAATGCGCTTGCCTGCAGCCGCCTTGGTTTGTTCCATCTGGGAAAACTTCTCTTTCAATCGGGCCCTGGCGGCGTTCGCCATTTCTTCGGTGAAAATCTTGTTTGTCTTAGGAGAACGATCGGCACTCATTGCAGCCATCCCCCTTCCGTCATGACTTTTGCGAGCCGTTCTTCGGCCTCGCGACAGCGGGTGAGCGCATCCTTGAATGCCGCGATAGCGTCAGGCAGCGGCGGGATGTCTTCTTGCAAAGGCGGCAGAACGTAGCGTGAGATATTGAGCGTCCAGTCCTCTGCCTTGATCTCGTCGAGGGTGACCACCTTCACCGCGTCCTGCACGTCGGCAAAGCCGCGGTACCAGCAGAGAATTTCGGCGGCGTGTTCCGGTTCAAGGTAGTTCTGCGCACGGCCACGGCGAAACAGGCGCGAGGCGTCGGCTATCAGCACCTTCTTTTTCTGCTTGGCCGGCTTGCGCTTGCGCAGGACTAGGATGCACGCGGCGAGCCCGGTGCCGTAGAACAGATTGGGCGCCAGCCCGATCACGGCTTCTACCAGATCCATTTCCAGCAGCTTTTGACGAATGCCTCCCTCGGCGCCCTTACGGAACAGCGCGCCTTGAGGAAGTACCACAGCCATGCGACCTTTGACCTCGGCCATCGATTTGACCATGTGCTGCACCCAGGCGAAGTCGCCCGAGCTGGAGGGTGGTAGGCCAGCGAAGTTACGACCAAAGGGGTCATTGATCCATTGCTCTTCGCCCCACTTCTCCAGGGAGAACGGTGGATTGGCAATGACGCAATCGAAGTCGGCAAGGCGGTCGCCATCGAAGAAGGCTGGATTGCGCAGGGTATCGCCGCGTACGATCTGGAAGTCCTCAATGCCGTGCAAAAACAGGTTCATGCGGGCAATGGATGAGGTGGTGAGGTTTTTCTCCTGACCGTAGAGCTTGCCCCACAGCCGCTTCACATCACCATGCTCCTCTTTCACGTGCTGCACGGCGGCGAGCAGCATGCCGCCGGTACCGCAGGCCGGATCATAAATGGTCTCCCCTTCCTTGGGGTCGAGCATCTCGATCATCAGCCGCACCACGCTGCGCGGGGTATAGAACTCACCAGCCTTCTTGTTGGTGGCATCGGCGAACTTCTTGATCAGGTATTCGTAAGCATCGCCGACCAGGTCGGAATTGACGTTCTTGTTTCCAAACGGCAGCTTGGAGAAGTGCTCGATTAGGTCCTTGAGCAGGGCATCCGACAACCTATCCTTGTTCGACCATTGAGCATCGCCAAACACCCCGTACAGAGTGTCCGGGTTGGCCTTTTCGATCTCACGCATTGCACGCTGCAAGGCGGCACCGACATTGCTCGCCTTAGCGCGGACGTCGTTCCAATGGCAGTCGTCCGGGATCTGGAAGCGATGGGATTCGGGGAACAGAGCCAGTTCGGCGTCACCGGTATCTTCAACGATTTCGGTGTGCTCCTCGTCCCACACATCACAGATGCGCTTGAAGAACAGCAGCGGGAAGATGTAGGTCTTGAAGTCGGCCGCATCCACCGGACCGCGCAGGATGTTGGCGGACTCCCAGAGATGCGATTCGAGTTGGTTTAGGGTGACAGCAGAATTGGTCAAGCCATGATTCCTTCAATTCTTATTTTCTGCACATTGGCGACGATCGGACCTTGTTCAACTAACTTAATTGCCATAACCCCGAAACTCTATTAATGCTGCCTGATAGCGTGCAGCAAGCTTTTCCGGCACATGCCCTTCAAAGATACGGTTGTATAAGGACTCGAACTTGTTCAGCTGGGTGGCGTGATCTTGTTTGGTGAATGCGCTCGTTGCGTGGCCTTTGGCCAGTAAACGATTCATGTCACGCATGTTGGAGGTTTTGTCGGCGCAGGAAAGCGCACGCACGTTGCCTGGTGAGGTTTTTAGTCGCTCCAGGTAGCTTGTATTGCGCGCTTCCCAGCTTTGCTTTTCGCCGGTGACGGGGTGAAGCTTGTCTTCGGAAACCCATTTGACGATCTCTGCGACATTGGCGTTGCTGATGTCTTGCGCGAGTTGCGCCTGGCTGTAACCACAGTCTTCGATGATGTCGTGCAAAAAACCAGCGGCGACGGTTTCAGGGTCAAGTCCGGCGTCTTGCAGCATCCAGGCCACTTCGGCCAGATGGATGAAATAGGCTGGGCGATCTTCGCCATCGGGTGCTTTGCGATGATGCGGGCCCTGCTCTCGTGTGCGATGCGCGCGCTCAGCAAGACGCATTGCATCCAGCACGAGCGTTTCCAACTGCGTGTTGTCTCCCATGTACCCCCCTAAATTCTTATCTGACGAATCTTCGCACAACCCGATGGGCTGGCGTAATTATCCTCAGTGTCTGGTGTTCCATACTCGACCGTCTTTTGGCCGGTAGTGACGGTTGAGCTAATGCTCCCCAAAGATTCCTCAGGAAACCGAAATAGCGTGCCAAGCCACGTGAACCGGACCGTTTCACAAAACTAAAATCTGTCAATACAACTTTAGTTTAAGGTACGTTTTGGTCATGCCGCGACAAACAATTACGCACATGATCGTCACGCCATTCACTTATCCTCCCAATCAAACAATCGGAGGGGAAACCACTGGCGCACGGCCCGGGCGAAATCTCAATCAAAGGCCGCGTCAAAGGCGAAGTCCCGCCTTATAGCCGCGCTTGGTTGCAAGCCGACCGTTCGAGCCGACGGACGAGCGGCACTGACCGTGACAGCAACAATCATCGTTGCACTCCCCTCTTGGCTGTTTTTCGCCGGAGCAGGTTTTCTCCTGCGCGCGGTGCTCTCAAACTTGTGATGTCAAAAGCGGTGCTGGATCGGCGCCGCCCGAACCTTGACGACAGGCCGATCCTGATTAGCGGGTGCCGCACTGACGGCACGTCGAGGGACTGGATCGAGTAATCCACAGGAGGGGGGAGTGGCATGGTGCCGACCGGCGTGCTGACTGGCCAGATCATGATGGTGTTTACCGTCGTATTACTGGGGCTATGGAGTGCCACCCAGTGGACGGCGGCTGCACTGGGATACCAGATGCGACTCGGCATGCCGTGGTTCGATCTGCTCGGGATGCCGGTCTATCACCCGTGGAAGCTGTTCGAGTGGTGGTACTTCTTCGATGCCTATGCGCCCGACATCTTCCTGCGCGGCGGTGCCATCGCAGCGTGCAGCGGCTTCGCCGGTGCCCTCGTCGCTATTGCGATGTCGGTGTGGCGCGCACGGCAGTCCAGACTGGTCACGACCTACGGTTCGGCACGCTGGGCACTGCCCGCTGAAATCCGTCGTTCCGGGCTGACCGGCTCGTTTGGCGTGTTCCTCGGCCGCAAGGACGGAGACTACCTGCGCCACGAAGGCCCCGAGCATGTGATGGCCTTTGCGCCGACCCGATCCGGCAAGGGTGTCGGTCTGGTCATCCCCACCCTGCTCTCCTGGCCCGGCTCCGCCGTCATCCACGACATCAAGGGCGAGAACTGGAACTTGACCGCCGGCTGGCGCTCGCGCTTCTCGCACTGCCTGCTGTTCAACCCGACCGATGCACGCTCGGCTGCCTACAACCCGCTGCTCGAAGTGCGGCGCGGCATGCACGAAGTACGCGACGTACAGAACATTGCAGACATCCTGGTCGATCCCGAAGGTGCGCTGGAGCGCCGCAATCATTGGGAGAAGACTTCGCATGCCTTGCTGGTCGGTGCGATCCTGCATGTGCTTTACGCCAGTGACGATAAAACATTGCGCGGCGTCGCCAACTTTCTGTCCGATCCGGCCTGCCCCTTCGAGGTCACGCTGCACCGGATGATGACGACGCACCATCTCGGCAATGCACCGCATCCCGTAGTCGCCTCCGCCGCACGCGAGGTGCTGAACAAGAGCGACAACGAACGCTCGG
>CAYGMS010000074.1:0-8942 GCA_964350905.1 uncultured Thiobacillus sp.
TGCCCTGATCGCCGAGGACAGCGTCGTCCTGCGCCCGGAAATTGACGGCCGCATCGATAAGCTGCTGTTCAAGGAAGGCCAGCCGGTGAAAAAAGGTTCCGTGCTGGTGGTGCTTGATTCCGCCTCGCAGCGCGCCCGTGTGGCCGCCGCTCAGGCCGAGCTGAAGCTGGCGGAAAGCCGTTTCAAACGCAGCGAAGAGCTGGTCGCGCAGAATTTCATTTCCCGGCAGGCGCTCGACGAGGCGCGCGCCAACCTCGATATCCTGCGCGCTCGCCGCCAGCAGGAACAGGTCGTGCTCGATAAGACCGTGATCCGCGCGCCGTTCGACGGCGTGGCTGGGCTGCGCCAGCTCAGTCCCGGCGCCTCGGTTGAGCAGGGGGCCGAACTGGTACGGCTGGACGCGCTCGGCACGCTGAAACTGGAAGTGCCAGTGCCCGAAACCTATCTGCCGCTTGTGCGCATCGGCCTGCCCATCACGCTGACCGTCGACGCCTTGCCGGGCCAGGTATTCAGCGGCACCGTCCACGCCATTGACCCGGTGGTTGATCCGGTAAGCCGCAATGTGCGGGTGCGCGCGCGCATCGCCAACCCGAAAGGACAACTCAAGCCCGGCATGTTTGCCCGCGCCACCGCCGACCTCGGCGGCAAGACCCACGCCATCCTGCTGCCCGAACAGGTGATCGTGCCAAAATCCGATGGCAGTTATGTCTTCCTGGCGGTCGACGGCAAGGCCGAACTGCGCAAGGTGGTACTGGGCAAGCGCGAGCCCGGCCGGGTCGAAATCGTCTCCGGCGTGCAGGTGGGCGACACCGTCGTGCTCGACGGCCAGATCAAGCTGCGCCCCGGTATACCGGTGGTGACGCTGGATCAGGCCGCGCAGATGATGAAAAAAATGCAGGCCGGCAAGCCGCGCTGATCAGACCGTGCCAACACCCCGCAAAGACTGAGCCATGATCCTCTCCGATATTTCCATCCGCCGCCCGGTGCTGGCCACCGTGATGAGCCTGCTCATCATCCTGATCGGCCTGATCGCCTTCGACCGCCTGCCGGTACGCGAATACCCCAACATCGACGCGCCGGTGGTATCGGTGCGCACGGTCTATCCCGGCGCCTCGGCCGAGGTGATGGAAAGCCAGATCACCAAGCCGCTGGAAGACTCGCTCTCCGGCATCGAAGGCATCCGCACCATCAAATCGGTGAGCCGTGAGGAAGTCAGCCAGATCACGGTGGAGTTCGTGCAGTCGCGCGACCCCGAAGCTGCCGCCAATGACGCACGCGACCGCGTGGCGCGTGTGCGCGGCGCACTGCCCGATGAAGCGCAGGACCCGGTGGTGGCCAAGATCGAGGCCGACGCCCAGGCCATCATCTGGCTGGCTTTTTCCAGCGCCACCCAGACCCCGCTGGAAATCACCGATTACGCCGACCGCGTCGTGGCCGACCAGCTGAAAACCCTGCCCGGCGTAGCCTCGGTCATCATCGGTGGCGGGCGCCGCTATGCCATGCGGCTGTGGCTCGACCCCAGCCGCATGGCTTCGCTGGGCGTGACGGTGCAGGACGTGGAAGCCGCGTTGCGCAGCCAGAACACCGAGCTGCCCTCGGGCCGCATCGAAAGCCAGATGCGCGAGTTTTCGGTGCTGGCCCAAACCGATCTGCGTACGCCAGCCGAATTTGAACAGGTCATCATCCGCAACAGCGACGGCGTGCTGGTGCGGCTGGCCGACATCGGCCGTGCCGAAATCGGCGCCGAAGACGTGCGCAACATCGTGCGCGTCAATGGCCGTGCCGCCGTCGGCCTCGGCATCGTCAAGCAGTCGACCGCCAACACGCTGGAAGTCGCGCGCGCGATCAAGGCCGAAGTGCCGCGTCTGGAAGCCGCTTTACCTGAAGGCATGCAGCTCAAGGTGGCCTTCGACAGCTCGATCTTCATCGAGAAATCGATCGACGCCGTGTACACCACCATGCTCGAAGCCATGGTGCTGGTGGTCGGCGTCATCTTCCTGTTCCTGCGCAACTGGCGCGCGACGCTGATCCCGTTCGTCACCATCCCGGTGTCGCTGATCGGCGCCTTCATCTTCCTCTATGCCATGGGCTTCACCATCAACGTGCTGACCCTGCTCGGACTGGTGCTGGCGATCGGCCTGGTGGTGGACGACGCCATTGTCATGCTGGAAAACATCTACCGCCACATCGAGGAAGGCATGCCGCCCTACGAGGCTGCGCTGAAAGGCTCGAAGGAGATCGGCTTCGCGGTGCTGGCGATGACGATCACACTGGCCGCCGTGTTTGCGCCGCTGGCCTTTGCCGAAGGCAACACCGGCAAGCTGTTCACCGAATTTGCGCTGACCGTGGCGGGGGCCGTGCTGGTCTCCGGCTTTGTCGCACTGACCCTGACGCCGATGATGGCGAGTCGCATCCTGCGCCACGAAACGCGCCATAGCGCCCTGTTCAACCTGGGCGAACGCGTGTTGAACGGCATCAACACCGCCTACACCCGCGGCGTCACGCGCGTGCTCAAGCATCCGCTGATCATCACGCTGGTGTTCGTGCTGGTCGCGCTGGCCGCGTTCGGCCTGCTGAAATCACTCAAATCGGAACTGGCGCCGACCGAGGACCGTGGCTTCTTCATCGGTTTCATGCTCGCGCCCGAAGGCTCCACCCTGGAATACACCGACCAGTACGCGCGCCAGCTCGAAGGCATGTACCAGGGCGTGCCCGAGATCAATACCGCCTTCGTCGTGGTCGCCCCCGGTCTGGAACGCCCCAACCCGGTCAACAGCGCGCTGTCGTTCGTGATGCTGAAGCCGTGGGAAGAACGCAGCCGCAGCCAGATGGCGATCACCGAAGCTCTCGGCCCGCAGATGTTCATGGGCATGCCAGGTGTGCTCGCCTTCCCGATCAATCCGCCCTCGCTCGGCCAGAGCTTCCGCAATCCGCCGCTGCAGTTCGTGGTGCAGGCACCCAGCTACGCCGAGCTGGATAAGGCAGTCGAAGCGCTGATGACCAAGGTACGGGCCTATCCGGGCCTCACCAACGCCGACAGCGATCTCAAGCTCAACAAGCCGCAGCTCAAGGTCGACATCAACCGCGACAAGGCCGCGCAGATGGGCGTCGGCATCGACACCATCGGCCGCACGCTGGAAACCCTGCTCGGTGGCCGCGAAATCACCCGCTTCAAGCAGGCGGGCGAGCAATACAACGTCATGGTCCAGCTCGACGCCGCCGCGCGCGCCACCCCGCAGGACCTGACCGCCCTGTATGTGCGCGGCAGCGACGGCAGCCTAACGCCACTGTCCAACCTGGTCACGCTGACCGAAACCGTTGCGCCGAAGGAACTCAACCATTTCGACCGTCAGCGCGCGGCGATCATTTCGGCCAATATCGCGCCTGGATACACGCTGGGTGAAGCACTCGCCTTCATGGACCAGGCCGCCAAGGAGACGCTGCCGAAATCCACCCGTACCACGCTTGACGGGCAATCGCGCGAGTTCGGCGAATCCGGACAGACCCTGATCATCACCTTCGCACTGGCGCTGATCGTGATTTACCTGGTGCTGGCGGCCCAGTTCGAAAGCTTCGTTTCGCCCTTCATCATCATGCTCACCGTGCCGCTCGCGGCCACCGGCGCATTGCTGGCACTCAAACTCACCGGCGCTACGCTCAATGTCTACAGCCAGATCGGGCTGGTGATGCTGGTCGGCTTGATCACCAAGCACGGCATCCTGATCGTGGAATTCGCCAACCAGCTGCACACCCGTGGCAAGCCCAAGGTCGAGGCCGTGATCGAAGCGGCCAGCCTGCGCCTGCGCCCGATCCTGATGACCACCGCTGCGATGGTGCTGGGTGCCGTGCCGCTGGCGCTCGCGTCCGGCGCCGGCGCCGAATCGCGCTCGCCCATCGGCTGGGTCATCGTCGGCGGTCTGCTGCTCGGCACCCTGCTGACGCTGTTCGTGATTCCGGTTGCCTACACCTTGCTGACGCGCGACCATCCGGCCACCGTCCATTCCTCACCCCAGCCTGCGCCCACACCCTGAAAGTGACGATCTGGCCAGCCATCCTGACGAAGCTTCGTCAGGATGGCTGGCCAGATGCACTTCATCAAGCGGCAACCTCCACCTTGATTTAATAAGATTTTTCGGTGTTTAACCGAATTCGAAAAGCTTGGCATGAACCCTGCTCGATATCTAGTACAAAGCACACAAGGAGATACCGGCATGATCGAACTGGAACCAGGTAACGCACTGGACATTAGCCTCAAGGAAGACAGTCAGGGTCGCGATCGTGTCGTGCTGTCCATGCAGGCCCACGGCTGTGCACTCAACCTCACCCCGCACCAGGCGCGCGTGCTCGCCACCGAACTGATCATGGCGGTAAACCGCGCCGAAGTCCGCAACAACCTCAAGAACAACCAGAACATGGTGCGTGGCGCCCAGTCGCTGGAGCAAAAGCGCAAGCTGTTCAGCCAGGCCTACGCCAAATAGTTTCCAGGCCAGTCGGTTTCGGCTGGACCGAGGGTAGCGGGCGATCGGGCTTGACCTACCCAATAAGAAACCTCCGCATTGTCGGAGGTCGGCCATCCATGATAGGGTGGCAACTAGGCGCGAGGGACTTCGTCCTCGCGCCTTTTTATTTTCTTTTTCGCAGGAAACAGCATGGCCGTTATCGAACTCACCAAGGACAACTTTGAATCCACCATCCAGAGCAACGATGTTGTCATCGTCGACTTCTGGGCACCATGGTGTGGCCCCTGTCGCGGTTTTGCACCGATTTACGACGCGGCATCCGAAAAACACACCAACATCGTCTTCGCCAAGGTCAACACCGAAGTCGAACAGGAACTGGCCGGTTACTTCCAGATTCGCTCCATCCCCACACTGATGGTGTTCCGCGAGCAGGTCATCCTGTATTCGGAATCCGGTTCACTGCCCGCCAGCGCACTGGATTCGCTGATCGAGCAGGTGATGGCGCAGGACATGGCGCAGGTCCACAAGGACATCGCCGAGCAACAGGCGCAGGCACCCGGCGCTTAAGCCCTGTTCAGGTTCGCAAGAGCTGCCGCAACAGCGGCAGCGTAATCGGACGCCGCGTTTCCAGACTGAAACGATCCAGCGCTTCCAGCACCCGCAGCAGGCTTTGCATGTCGCGCGCGGTGTGATTCAACAGATAGTCCGCCACCTGGGGTTCCAATCGGAACCCCAGGTTTTCGGCGTGCTGTGCCAGCGCGGTGCTTTTCTCGGTGTCGTTCAGGCCATGCAGCTGAAACACCAGTCCCCAGCCCAGCCGGGTCTGCAATTCCGGCATCACCGGCAAATCGGCCGGCGCCACGTTGCCGGCTGCCAGCCACAGTCCGCCCGCTTCGCGCACCTGATTGAATGCGGCAAACCCGGCATGCTGCTGTGCCGCATCCCAGGTTTCGACCTGATCGGCGATGACGGCCGGTGCGGCAACCAGACCGCTGGCATCCACCTCCAGCCCGCGCGCCTGGCACGCATGCGCCCAGGCTGCCAGCAAATAACTCTTGCCGCTGCCCGGCTCGCCCCACACGTACACCATGCGCTCGCTTGCGCTGCCATCGAGCATGGCGTGGAGCTGCGCCATCAGTTCGACATTGCGCCCTGCCACAAAGCGGGCGAGCTCAGGCTGGGCAGGCGGACGGATATCGAGAAGCAGTTGTTGCATAGGGCCGCAAGGATAAGGCAAAGCCCCGGCACGCTCCAGAAAAACCCCGTGCGAGCAGGGTGAAAGCAGTCGGCGCGCGCGGCTATACTTGTGTTTTCGCCTTGCACCCGAGTCGTCCCGATGAGCCTTGCCTTTCCCGTTCCCGTCAAACCCGTCATCCAGGCGCCGTCCGTGGTGGAAGAAATTCTCACCGACGAACAAAGGACTGCGCTCAAGTCGCGCATCAAGGCCTTGATGAAGCAGCAGGACGCGGTGCTGGTCGCGCATTACTACACCTCGCCCGACCTGCAGGACCTGGCCGAGGAAACCGGCGGCTGCGTGTCGGATTCGCTGGAAATGGCGCGTTTCGGCCATGCTCATCCCGCGAAGACGCTGATTGTCGCCGGGGTCAAGTTCATGGGCGAGACCGCCAAGATCCTGAATCCGGAAAAGCGCGTCATCATGCCCGACCTCGGCGCCGAGTGTTCGCTCGACCTGGCCTGTCCGGCCGATGAGTTCGCAGCATTCTGCGACGCCCACCCGGACCGGCTCTCGGTCGTTTACGCCAACACCAGCGCAGCAGTGAAGGCGCGTGCCGACTGGGTGGTGACCTCCGGCATCGCCGTCAAGATCGTCAAATACCTGCACCAGCAAGGCCACAAACTGTTGTGGGCGCCGGATCGTCACCTCGGCGACTATGTGCAGCGCATCAGCGGCGCCGACATGCTGCTGTGGCAGGGCTCGTGCGTGGTGCACGAAGCCTTCAAGGCCGACGCGCTGAAAAAGCTGCGCACCGAACACCCCAACGCCGCGGTGCTGGTGCACCCCGAGTCGCCGCAATCGGTCATCGCACTGGCCGATGTCGTCGGCTCGACCACACAATTGATCGACGCCGTGCGCACCCTGCCCAATCCCGAATTCATCATCGCCACCGATAACGGCATCTTCCACAAGATGTACGAAGCTGCCCCCGGCAAGCTGCTGATCGAAGCCCCGACCGCGGGTGAAGGCGCCACCTGCACCTCGTGCGCGCACTGCCCGTGGATGGCGATGAACGGCCTGAGAAAACTCCTCGCCGTGCTCGAACCCCACACCGGGGACAAGAACGACGGCAACGAAATCCATATCGAGGAATCCATCCGCGCCAGGGCACGCCTGTCGATCCAGAAAATGCTGGACTTCGCTGCGGCCGAAAAATCCGGCCAGATCCAGCTCGGCGACTGAGGCGCTTCCGTCATGGCCGGCGCCAGCCTGCTCGCCCTGCTCGACGACATCGCCACCATCCTCGACGATGTGTCGGTAATGACCAAGGTTGCCGCCAAGAAAACCTCCGGTGTGCTGGGCGACGACCTCGCGCTTAACGCGCAGCAGGTCAGCGGTGTCAGGGCTGCACGCGAACTGCCGGTCGTGTGGGCGGTCGCCAGGGGTTCGTTCAGGAACAAGCTGATTCTGGTGCCCGCCGCACTCGCCATCAGCGCACTGGCGCCATGGGCCATCACGCCCTTGTTGATGCTGGGCGGCGCATTTCTGTGCTTCGAAGGCTTCGAGAAACTGGCGCACCCCTATCTGCACGCACCCGCTGAAGATGATGCGCATCGAGCCAAACGCGCCCACGCGCTTGCCAATCCGGCGGTGGATTTGGTGGCGCTGGAACGCAACAAGATCAAGGGCGCGGTACGCACCGACTTCATCCTGTCGGCCGAAATCATCGTCATCACCCTCGGCACCGTCGCCACCGCATCGTTTGGCAGCCAGGTTGCCGTGCTCGCTGCCATCGCAATTTTGATGACAATCGGCGTCTACGGCCTGGTTGCCGGCATCGTCAAACTCGACGACGCCGGGCTGTATCTGAGCCAGCAAGCCTCAACTTTCTTGCAAGCGTTTGGCCGCGGCATCACCGCCGCCGCCCCGGTCATGATGAAAGCGCTGTCGGTGATCGGCACCGCCGCCATGTTCCTCGTCGGCGGCGGCATCCTCGTGCACGGCCTGCCCGGCACCCACCCTGTCGTTGAAGCAGTCACACATGCGATCAGCGTGTTGCCCGCTGTCGGCGGCGTGCTCAGTGTCATCACACCACTGCTGCTGGATGGTCTGGCGGGCATTGTCGCGGGTGCGCTGGTGCTGGCGGGCGTGATGCTGACCAGGCGCCTGTTCTCAGCCCGGTCGTAGTTGCGCCAGCTGGCGGTCATGCAGACGCGACAATAAAGACTGCGCCACCAGTGCGCCCAGCAGCGCCATGAACATGTCCCACTGCGTATCCCACACATCGCCCTGGGTAGCCAGAAACGCCTCGGCATCGGCCTCCATCACCACTGCCGCCCCCCATTCGATGAACTCATAGCTGGCGGAAAACGCCAGTGCCACGCACGTCGTCAGGAAAAACAGCCAGCCGCCGGGCCGCAACGGCGTGGCCCGCAACAGGATTTCACGCGCCAGCATCGCCGGAATAAAGCCCTGCGCCAGATGCCCCAACCGGTCGTAATGATTGCGCGCCAGATCGAACGCATCCTGCACCCAGAAACCCAGCGGAACCCGGGCATAGGTGTACGCGCCGCCCAGCATCAGGATCAGGCCATGGATGAACAGCAGGCGATAAATCAGCGGCGTCAGCGGATAGCGGCGATGGGTGGCGATCAATAACGGCACGCCCAGCATCACCGGCGCGGTTTCCAGCATCCAGGTCAGGCGGTCAAACGGGTCGAGCCCCGACGCGACCAACGCCACCAGCGACAGCACCACCAACAGGGGCTTTTCAAATTGAGTGAAGCCGCTCATTCCCATGCCTCATGCCCACCTTGCTGTTCCAGTTCGGCAAAGCGCGCTTCCAGCGCCTGCATCGTCTGCGCACGCGTGCCCTGCCAGGTCAGCGCCTCGCCGACAAAACCATCGACAAAAAACGGAATCGGCAGCCAGTCACCCTTGGGTAGCGCCTTGCCCAGGCCGTGGAAATAAATTGGCACCACCGGCACATTGGGCGCGTGCTCCATCAGGTGAGCAATACCGGATTTCAGCGCGCTGCGCTTTTCCGGTTCGCCGCGCGAGCCCTCGGGGAACAGGATCAGGATATCACCTTGAGCGAGGGCTTCCTCGATGTGCGCCAGCGGTGCCGCACCGGGCCTGGGACGCCGTGCCAACGGCAGGATGTGCATGATGTTGAGCGCAAACCAGGCGATGAAGCGATTCTTCAGGAAGTAATCCGCCGCCGCCACCGGGCGCACCCGATGCAACTGCGACAGCGGAAACAGGCTCATCAGCAGCAAGGTATCGAGATGGCTGTTGTGGTTGGC
>CAYGMS010000075.1:0-6522 GCA_964350905.1 uncultured Thiobacillus sp.
TTTCCTTCGGCACCGCCGGCTGCAACCTCGCCTGCAAGTTCTGCCAGAACTGGGATATTTCCAAGTCGCGCGAAACCGACACCATGGTGGACCAGGCCATGCCGGACGAAATTGCCGCTGCGGCCGAGCAGAGCGGTTGCAGGAGCGTGGCCTTTACCTACAATGACCCGGTGATCTTTGCCGAATATGCGATGGATGTGGCCGACGCCTGTCGGGCGCGCGGCATCAAGACCGTGGTGGTGACTGCAGGCTATATCCACGATGCGCCGCGCCGCGAGTTCTATTCAAAAATGGATGCGGCCAATATTGACCTCAAGGCATTCGCCGACAAGTTTTACGTCAAGCTGACCGGCGCACATCTGCAACCGGTGCTCGACACGCTGATCTACCTGAAGCGCGAAACCGATGTCTGGTTCGAGATCACCATGCTGCTGATCCCTGACCACAACGACTCCGACGCCGAGCTCTCAGCGATGAGCCAGTGGATCATGCGTGAACTTGGTCCCGATGTGCCGCTGCATTTTTCGGCGTTTCATCCCGACTGGAAAATGCAGGATGTTCCGCCCACACCCGCCACCACGCTGACGCGTGCGCGCGATATTGCGCTCAAAGCCGGGCTGCATTATGTCTACACCGGCAATGTGCACGACACGAGCGGCGGCACCACGTCCTGTCCGAACTGTCATGAACCGCTGATTGTTCGCGACTGGTATCGCATCGAGCAGTACAGCCTGACCCCGGAAGGTCATTGCCCGCATTGCGGCGCGGGCATCGCAGGCCGTTTCGGGGCGTTCAGCCATCCCTTCGGCAACCGCCGCATTCCGATAGCAATGCATCGGGGCAATCACACATGAGCCTATCCCGCCTGGTCCACATCCCCGTCGGCAGTGCCGCCATCGAAGGCATGCTCGAGATTCCAGAGGGCGCTGTTGGGCTGGCGCTGTTCGCCCACGGCAGCGGCTCGTCGCGCCTTTCGCCACGTAACAACTATGTGGCGGGGGTATTGCGTCAGGCCGGGGTCGGCACGCTGTTGATGGATCTGCTGACGCCAGAAGAGGATCGCGATTATGCTCGCCGCTTCGACATTGCACTGCTGACGCAGCGCCTGCTGGATGCGGCGCGCTGGGTGGTGGCCCAGGCTGAAGCACACGCGCTGCCGCTGGGTTTTTTTGGCGCCAGCACCGGTGCCGCCGCCGCGCTCGAGGCTGCCGCGATGCTCGGTGACGAGGCCAAAGCCGTGGTGTCGCGTGGCGGCCGCCCGGACATGGCGAGCAATGAAGTGCTGGCGACGGTCACGGCGCCGACCCTGTTGCTGGTCGGTGGCCTGGACGACGGCGTGATCGACCTCAACCGGCAGGCTTATGACCAGTTGCGCTGCGAGAAAAAGCTGCTGATCGTCCCCGGCGCCACCCACTTGTTCGAGGAGCCTGGCACGCTGGAGGAGGTGGCGCATCAGGCCGCCAACTGGTTCAGGACGCATTTTCTGGCGCAGCCGAAGTAGGTGTGCTGGCTACCTGCGGCTGGGCGTGGCAGGATGGCTCGCAATGCTGTTCGCTTAGCCTCTGAGTCGTTCGCCCTGAGCTTGTCGAAGGGCTGCCCTTCGACAAGAATCTCACGGCGAACGGAACATGGACAAACCGAACCGTATTGGGATAAGGCGCATGACTTCGGACAATGACCGCTCTGCCATTTTCGTCGCTCATGGCCTGACCAAGGTCTATCGCATGGGCGAGGTTGAAGTGCATGCGCTGCGCGGGATCGATCTCACGCTCAATCGTGGCGAACTGGTGGTGCTGCTCGGCCCGTCGGGCAGCGGAAAATCGACGCTGCTGAATATCCTCGGCGGGCTTGATGCACCGAGTAGCGGTGAGGTCCGTTATCTCGGCCACATGCTGACTGGCGCGTCCGAAACCGAACTTACGCGTTTTCGCCGCGAACACGTCGGTTTCGTATTCCAGTTCTATAACCTGATTCCCAGTCTCACTGCGCGCGAGAACGTCGCTGCGGTGACCGAAATCTCGACCTCACCGATGCGCCCTGAAGACGCGCTGGCGTTGGTGGGTCTGGGTAATCGCCTCGACCATTTCCCGGCCCAGTTATCCGGCGGCGAGCAGCAGCGCGTGGCCATTGCCCGCGCGGTGGCCAAGAACCCGGCCGTGCTGTTGTGCGATGAGCCGACCGGTGCGCTCGATTCGGCCACCGGCGTGGTGGTGCTGGAGGTACTGGAGAAGGTGAACCGCGAACTGGGTACGCTGACTGTGCTGATCACCCACAATGCCGGCATCGCCGACATGGCCGATCGGGTGATCCGGTTGTCCGACGGCCGGATCGCCGAAGAACGCCGCAATCCGGACAAGCGTGCTGCGAGCGAGCTGAGTTGGTAGGCGCTGGCGGATGAAAATCCTCGACCGCAAGCTGTTTCGCGACCTCTGGCACATGCGCGGTCAGGTGCTGGCGATTGCTGCGGTGATCATGGGTGGCGTCGCGACCATGGTGATGTCGCTCTCCACTTACGATTCACTGGTCACGACGCGTGACCGTTTCTACAACGAATACCGTTTCGCCGAAGTATTCGCCAGCCTGAAGCGCGCACCCGAAACGCTGGCCGAACGCCTGGCTGCGTTGCCGGGGGTGGAGCGCCTGGAAACTCGGGTACGGGCGGGGGTGAAGCTGGAAGTGGAAGGCTTTGGCGATCCCATCACCGGTTTGCTGCTGTCGCTACCGGATGTCGGCGAGGCCCAACTCAACGGGCTGTACATCAAGCGCGGGCGTACGGTGCAGCCGTGGAGCACGGACGAAGTGGTGCTGTCCGACACCTTTGCCGACGCGCATGGCTTTCAGCCAGGTGGCACGCTCGCCGCCATCATCAATGGCAAGCGCAAGCAGCTCACCGTGGTCGGCGTCGCGGTGTCGCCGGAATACGTCTACCAGATCGCCCCCGGTGCGATGTTTCCCGATTTCAAGCGCTACGGCGTGCTGTGGATGGGGCGACATGCCTTGTCTGCGGCCTACGACATGGAGGGCGCGTTCAATCAGGTCAGTCTCACACTGGCGCGCGAGGCGCATGAGCAGGACGTGATCGACCGGGTGGATGCCATCCTCGCGACCTACGGCGGAACCGGCGCCTACGGTCGCAAGAACCAGTTCTCCAACCGCTTCTTGACCGAAGAGCTGAAGCAGTTGCAGACCATGGCCACCATCTTCCCGGCCATTTTCCTCGGCGTGGCGGCCTTTCTGCTCAACGTGGTGCTGAGCCGGCTGATTGCGTTGCAGCGTGAGCAGATCGCCATCCTCAAGGCCTTCGGCTACAGTTATCTGGCGATAGGCGCGCACTTCATCAAGCTGGTGCTCTTGATGACGCTGTTGGGCGTGGCGGCCGGCGTGGCGCTGGGCGCCTGGTTCGGTCAGGGGCTGTCCAATGTCTACACGGAAACGACGTTTCGCTTTCCCTATCTCGATTACGGCCTTAACGCCGGGGTGATCGTGATCGCCTTTACCGTCAGTGCGCTGGCGGCGGTGAGCGGCACGCTGGTTTCCGTCGCGCGTGCGGCACGGCTGCGGCCAGCCGAGGGTATGCGTCCGGAAATGCCGGAGGCCTACCGTGCCACCCTGATCGAGCGCATCGGCCTGCAGCGCTGGTTTTCCGCGCCAACGCGGATGATTCTGCGTCATATTGAGCGGCGCCCGCTGAAGTCGCTGTTGACTGTGCTTGGCATCGCCTGCGCCTGCGGGTTGATGATGGTGGGCAATTACCAGAAGGGCGCGATCGATTTCATGGTTGACGTGCAGTTTCGTCAGGCTTCGCGCGAAGACCTGGCGCTCGCTTTCATCGAGCCCACCTCCGGGCGGGCGCTGCATGAGCTGACTGCGCTGCCGGGCGTCGATTTTGTCGAAGGTTTTCGCGACGTGCCGGCGATCCTGCGCTTTGGACACTACCATCACCGGGCTGCAATCTTTGGCATCCAGCCGCAAGGCCAGTTGCATCGCTCGCTCGACAGCAAGCTGCAGCCGGTCGCATTGCAGCCAGGCGGCGTGGTGCTGACCGATCATCTGGCGAGCAACATCCTGCACGTGAAGCCGGGCGACATGCTGACAGTGGAGGTACTGGAAGGCAGCCGCCCGGTGCGGCAGGTGCCGGTGCTCGGCATCACCAAACAGTATCTGGGCGTCTCGGCCTACATGCAGCAGGATTCACTCAATGCGCTGATGCGCGAGGGCAGCACGCTGTCCGGCGCCTATCTGGCGGTGCAGCCAGGTTCGGAAGCGGAGCTCTATGCAAAATTGCACGAACGTCCGCGCGTGCTCGGCATGGTGGCCAACGCCGCGGCTATCCAGAGCTTCTACGCCACGATTGGTGAATTCATCCTGTTCTACACGCTGGTGTCCACGCTGCTGGCCGGTGCGATTGGTTTCGGTGTGGTCTATAACAGCGCGCGCATTTCCTTGTCGGAGCGCGGCCGCGAACTTGCCAGTCTGCGGGTATTGGGTTTTACCCGCGGCGAGATCGCCTATATTCTGCTGGGAGAACTGGCGTTGTTGACGCTGGCGGCGATCCCTGTTGGTTTTGTCGTCGGTGTGGGGCTGGTTGGCATTCTGGTCGTGGCATTCCAGAGCGAGCTCTATCGACTGCCGCTGATTCTGACGCCGGAAAACTACGCCATGGGCGCGAGCGTCGTCATCGTCTCCGCACTGCTGTCCGGACTCTTGCTATGGCTGCGTCTTGGTCGGCTCGATCTGGTGGCGGTTTTGAAAACACGCGAATAGAGGTCGCAACTCAACATGCAGCTACGCGCAAAAATCGGATTGCTGGTGACCGTGGTTCTGGTGGCGGGGGGGCTTGTTTATGGCTTCATGCCGCGCGCACTCCCGGTGGATATGGTCGAAGTGAAACGCGCACCGCTCATGGTGACGGTGGAGGAAGAAGGCAAGACCCGGGTCAGTGAGCGTTACCAGGTGTCGGCGCCGGTAGCGGGCTACGTTCGCCGCATCGACCTCAAGGCGGGCGACGTGGTCACGGCCGGGCAGGTGTTGGCGGTGATTGAACCTGCCCGCTCGGTGGCACTCGACCCACGCACCCGTGCGCAGGCGCAGGCGCAGGTAAGCGCTGCCCGCGCCGCCCTCGCCGTGGCGCAGGAAAATGCCCGCGCTGCGCTAGCTTCTGCGCAACTGGCGCAGCAGGAACGTGCTCGTGCCGAATCGCTGCGGCAATCCAATTTCCTTTCCGCTCAGGCGCTCGACACGGCGAAGAGCACGGAGGCGCGCGCGCAGGCGATCAGGCAGGCGGCGGACCACGCAGCCAAGGTGTCGCGCTTTGAACTGGAGTTGGCACGTGCTGCGGTCGCCAGTTCGGCGCGCTTGCAGGCCGATGGATCAGCCGAGCAGTTCCAGGTGCGCGCGCCGGTGGCGGCACGCGTGCTCAAGCTGCTGCACGAAAGCGAGGGTGCGGTGGCGACCGGCCAGCCGCTGCTCGAGATCGGCAATCCTGAAACGCTGGAAGTCGAGGTGGACGTGCTGTCCACCCACGCAGTAAAAATTGCCCCCGGCTCGAAAGTGATCCTCGACCGCTGGGGCGGCGATCAGCCTGTGCAGGGTACGGTACGTGTGGTGGAACCGAGCGGCTTCACCAAGGTTTCGGCGCTTGGCGTCGAGGAACAGCGGGTGCGGATTGTTGTGGATATCACCTCGCCGCGTGAGGCGTGGCAGCGGCTGGGTGACGGTTATCGGGTCGAAGCGCGCTTTGTGCTGTGGGAGGGCGAAGACGTGCTGCAATTGCCGACCAGTGCGCTGTTCCGTCATGGCGATGGCTGGGCCGTGTTCGTGATGGAGGGCGGTCGCGCCCGCATGACGCCGGTCGAGACCGGCCAGCGCGCGGGGCTGGCGACCGAAGTATTGTCTGGGCTGGGTGCCGGCGCCCGGGTGGTCAGCCATCCGGACGACACGCTCAGTGACGGTGCGCGCGTGAAGCCGCGCTGACATCCCGGTTCAGGCTTGACTGAGGATGGCCTCGACTTCCGCGTCTTCGATCTGCGGAAAGTCCGCATAAAACTGGCCGACTGCGCGGAAACCAAGCGGCGCTTCCAGACACACCACCTCGTCGACATACGGCCTGATTTTTTCCAGCGTGTCGGGTGGCGCCACCGGCACCGCGCAAATCAGGCGTGCTGGCTTCCTGCCGCGCAGCGCATGTAGTGCCGAAATCATCGTCGCGCCGGTGGCAAGACCATCATCCACCACAATCACGATGCGTCCCGCCGGATCGATAGGCGGACGCAGCGGCGTGTATTGCGCGCGCCTTTTTCGGATGGTGGCGAGTTGGGCCTGCTTTTCCTGTTCCAGATAGGCTGGTGTGCCGCCTGCCGATTCCGCATGGTCCGCAATATAGGTCCAGCCCGATTCGTCGATCGAGCCGATGGCGAACTCCGGATTGAATGGCGCGCGCAGCTTGCGTACCAGCACCACGTCGAGTTCGCCTCCCAGCGCCTTGGCCAACTGCAGGCCCATGGGAACGGCACCGCGCGGAAT
>CAYGMS010000075.1:6622-8921 GCA_964350905.1 uncultured Thiobacillus sp.
CGCGTTGCTTCGGTTACACTCGGCGCCAAAAGCGCGGCACAACCAGGACATCCATCGGCTGACCGGTGTCCTGAGCACATATTCTGAAAGCAATACGAGCCTATCCAAGGTATGACCCCAACCAACGCCAAACCCTGCCCCTTTTGCCATCTCGACCCGCTTCGCATCGTCGCCGAAGATGAGCTGACCGTAGCCTACCGTGATGGTTTTCCCGTCTCGCTCGGCCATACGGTCATTATCCCGCGCCGCCATTTCGCCACCCTGTTCGATGCCAGCGAAGCCGAGCAGGCCGCGTTGTTCAAGATGCTGGCGCAGGCCCGGACAATTCTGGACAAGCATCATCAGCCGGATGGCTACAACATCGGCATCAACCATGGCCAGGCTGGCGGCCAGACCGTGCCGCACCTGCATATTCACCTGATCCCGCGCTACCGCGGTGACAAGGAAGACCCACGCGGCGGGGTGCGCTGGGTGCTGCCGGACAAGGCGAAGTACTGGTCGTGATGCACGGGTTTGGCTGAAATATTGCTCGGCCAAGCTGGTGGCCTGAGTGTTGTGGCCGGTCACATACACGCGGCTGCATGATGTTGAATTCCGGAAATGAAAAAAGCCCCGCATCGCTGCGAGACTCCTGGAATTTTGCACCCGACCTGGACTTGAATCAGGGGATTACAACTGTCTGGCACCCGTGCCTTGAACCATTTCGATATACAGCGATTCCACACGCTCCCGTGCCCATGGGGTCCGGCGTAGAAATTTGAGGCTCGACGTGATACTGGGGTCATGGGTAAAGCAGCGGATCTCAATTTTCTGTCCCAAAGCATCCCAGCCATGGAATGCAACCAGTTCATTCAGTAACTGTTCGAGTGTGACACCGTGGAGTGGATTGTTGGGCTGAAACGTTTGCATGGTTCTAACCCTGTCAGACGCGTGAGATGGCTCGTACGGCCTTGAGCGTCTTGTTTGACCATTGCTTCACATTGAACCTGATTCACATTGAACCAAAACGCTCTTGTACCAAGGCATTCTTTCCAGTGAGTTTCTAGGGTCGAGGCAGACTAGGCTTCGGGTTGGTTCACTGGGTCAGCGCACGCATCCGGTCCAACTTCTCGACTACAGCCTGATAGAGTTCCACGTCGGAATCAGGGTTGCGGTCCGGGTGGTGTGCGCTGCGGATTTTTTTCAGTGCAGTCATATCGTCGGGCAGTTCATGCACCGGGGTCACCCGGTCGCCGTTCTTGGCCATCTCGCGCTGAACCTCGGCCTCTGCGCCTTCGCGCGTGTCGTGCAACCGCCTGCTGCCAAGGCGCCAGCCATCCTGGGTCTTGCGCGGGGATTGATTTTTCTCGCCATCAAACCAGACCCACTTGCCGGTATCAGAATCCAGTTCAAAGTGAACGGTGGTGATGCCGTAGGTGTAAACGGGCGGCTTGCGGTCCTTGGCGAACATCTTGAACGTACCGACAGTACCCACGGCAGCAAGGTAATACGCGCCCGCTTCATGGGGGCAGAATGTGCTGCTGAGCGTTGGCTTCGGTGTTGGCTCAGATTTGCTGTCGTTAGGCAGCGAACCCATTTCAGCCTTGTGGCGGGCGTGCCATGCTGCTCGCCGTTGTGCGTTGGTCACGGGTGTTGCTCCTGATATTGGTTGAAACCCACTGGGATCACCCCTCGCTGAAGGGATCACCCGCTGGACTCCTGGGACTGCCTTTGTACTAGTCGGATGAGGTGCTTTTTCCGGCTTTCCGACCCGGTGCTACGGGCGGTACATAGCCAGAAATCCTGCACTGAATGCCCTCAATGCGCTTGTCGCCATTGAAGTGGGTGACGCTGCACTGGGATATTTCTTTGCGTGCCGTCAAGTCAGCCAGCGACTTGCGTACTTGAGACAGGGCAATGCCGGTTGCTGATGCTATTTCCAGGTCGAGAAGTTGCCCATGTTTTTTCAAGTGGTTTAGAACCTGGTCTGTCTGCATGTCGATTCCTTTTGACGTGTGGATTGAGGGAGCGACTCGATACCGAGCCCTGGAGCGGCCTATGAAGCACGAAAAGACCACCCCTAAGGCGGCCTAAGTGCTTGAGTTCGTAATTTGTGGTTCCTCGACCTGGGCTCGAACCAGGGACCTGCGGATTAACAGCAGGATTTCCCGATTTCATACGTTAAGTCGAATCTCACAAAAACCATTAAAAACAGTGAGTTATTATACACGGTCTGCAACTGCATGCAAGTGTTTGCAGAACTAATTTGGCCCAGATTGGGCTCAGGACTCGCACTGTCCTGACTAGAAAAGTCCGCATG
>CAYGMS010000076.1:0-1183 GCA_964350905.1 uncultured Thiobacillus sp.
CCGCCTCCACCAATCACAAGGGTTCGGATAATATCCGGACCCTTTTTCTTGCCTGGAATCCCCACGCCACGCGGGGTTCCGACCACCTGTGCTTCTGCACCGATATTGCCTGGTATCCGTTCGCCCGCCAGTTCCTGCCAGCCCTGATCCCACCAAACATAAAAGATGCAAACCACGGTGCGTACCGGGTTTGCAGATTTACACATCAGTCACACGAAAACGGCCGGAGACGGAAATTCAATACTGGCGCGGGCGTGGGCTTGCGGCCTATCAGCCACTGAAAACAGGTAAAACAGCCACCCAACCGTCGTCCTAAGGCCATGCGGTCTTCATCGCCAGCCCAGCCAGAGATTGGTAGACTTTCACCGATCGACAACGACTTTGATGCATAATACCCGAGCGCTAATGCCATGAACACCAAACCGTGGGTCACCGCCGAGCATGTCGCCCAGCACCTGGGCGTGGCCAAAGACACCGTCTACCGCTGGCGAGAGCGCAAGGGCCTGTCTGCGCACCGCGTAGGTCGTTGAGGTTGTATATCTCATGAGGTGCCATCTCTTCCACGGAGAACTCTCTCCGACTCGGCAAGCATCTGAATGCTATGAACCCGCATATCGAATCATTCGGTACTTCCTCAATTGCCTGCCATAGGCATTCAGGATCGATGCTCCATGACCCTCGACTTCGCCACCCTCGACACCTTACGCACCCACCACCCCGCGTGGCGGCTGTTGCGCTCGGACCATGCGCCGCTGGTGGCGAGCTTTCTGCACCGGGTGTTTGTGGCACCCAATGTGCGGGTGATGGCGGCGGCGGATTTGGCCGAATCGCTGGAAGATGAGCTGTATGCCCTGCGCCTGCACCTGGGCGAAACCGCCTTTCCCAAACCGGCACTCGAATACCTGAACGACTGGGCCGCCCCCGACAAGGGCTGGCTGCGCAAGTTCTACCGCCCGGGCACGGACGAGGCGCAGTTCGATTTGACACCCTCCACCGAGAAGGCAATTGCCTGGCTGGCACAACTCAGCGAGCGGCAGTTTGTCGGCACCGAATCGCGTCTGCTCACGCTGTTTGACCTGCTCAAACAGATGAGCGAGGGCAGCGAGGCCGACCCGGCCAAGCGCATCGCCGAGTTGCACAAAAAACGCGATGACATCGACGCCGAGATCGCGCAGGTGCTGTC
>CAYGMS010000076.1:1193-8905 GCA_964350905.1 uncultured Thiobacillus sp.
GTGCCGCTACTGGACGACACGGCGGTGAAGGATCGCTTCCAGCAGTTCATGCAGGGGGCGCGCGAGTTGCTCACTGACTTCCGTGAGGTGGAGCACAATTTTCGCCAGCTCGACCGCCGCGTGCGCGAGCGCATTGCGCTGTGGGAAGGCAGCAAGGGCGCACTGCTGGAAGACATCATGGGCGAGCGCGATGCGATTGCCGATTCCGATCAGGGCAAGAGCTTCCGCGCATTCTGGGATTTTCTGCTCTCCAGCCGTCGGCAGGAAGAATTGACCGAGCTGCTGGATCGCGTGCTGGCGTTGCCGGCGGTGACCGACCTGAAGCCCGACAGCCGTACCCGCCGCGTGCACTACGACTGGATGGAAGCGGGCGAGCACACCCAGCGCACAGTCGCCGCCCTGTCGCAGCAGCTGCGCCGCTTTCTGGATGACAAGGCCTGGCTGGAAAACCGCCGCATTATGGACATTCTGCACGGCATCGAGAGCAAGGCGCTGGCCCTGCGCGATGCGCCGCCCACTGGCAACGTGATGGAAATGGCCGAGGCCTGCGCGGATATCGAGTTGGCGATGGAGCGCCCCTTGTTCACCCCGGCGATCAAACCGATGATTGCCGACCTGGCCTTGCAGGCGGGCGATGAAGATATCGATCCTTCGGCACTGTTCGATCAGGTGGTGGTGGACAAGCCACGGCTCACCCGCCATATCCGCCACGCCCTGCAGGAGCGGGTGCAGATCACTCTGAGCGAACTGGTGATCAGCCAGCCCTTGCAACAGGGGCTGGCCGAGTTGGTAGCCTATCTGCAGCTGGGCACTGAGACTTTTAGCACCGTGGTGGATGAGGACACGCCCGAGTCCATCCGCTGGCAGACGGTGGCCGCGGACGGCCAGGCAATCACCCGCAGTGCGCGGCTGCCACGCGTGATTTTCATGCGCTGAACAAGAACAAGCGCTGAGGCCATCACTGAGACAAACCATGGAAGAAGAACTCTCAAACACAATCCCGGCAACGCACCCGGCGGTGGCGCCTGCCGTCGATTTGTCGGTGTTACTGATCAACCTGCTCAAAAGCGTGCTGTACCGTGATGGCGACGAACGACTATGGGCGGCGCTGCTGAACCTGCAAGCGCGGGTGCGTGACTACGTGGCGGTGCTGAATCTTGATCTGGTACTGGATGAGGCTGAAGGCTATGCCTTCCTGAAAAGCCGCCCCGAGCCGGCCGACGATGACCCATCACCCCGCCTGCCGCGTTTGGTGGCGCGCCGGCCCTTGTCCTTCGCCGTAAGTTTGCTGCTCGCCTTGCTGCGCAAGAAGCTGGCTGAATCCGATGCGGGCGGCGGCGATACGCGGCTGGTGCTCAGCCGCGACGACATCGTGGAGCTGGTGCGGGTGTTCCTGCCCGATGGCCCGAACGAAGCCAAGCTGATTGATCAGATCGAAACCACGATCAACAAGGTGGCCGAACTGGGCTTTCTGCAGAAACTCAAACCTGCCGGCGGCGCTTCGGCCGGGCCGGCCACTTACGAGGTGCGACGCATTCTGAAGGCCTTTGTCGACGCCCAATGGCTGGCCGAATTCGATGCACGCCTGGCCACTTACCAGACGCAACTGGCAGGCGTGACCCATGCCAGAAAAGGCGCCGGCCATGAATAATCCACAATCATTGGGTCTGGACTTCTGCGCCGATGACGCGCTGTCTGGCTTTCGCCTGAGCCGTCTGGAGGTCTTCAACTGGGGCACCTTCGACAGCCAGGTATGGTCACTGCAACTGGATGGCAAGAATGGCCTGCTCACGGGCGACATCGGCTCGGGCAAATCCACACTGGTGGATGCCATCACCACCCTGCTGGTGCCTGCCAACCGGATCGCCTACAACAAGGCCGCCGGTGCGGACAGCAAGGAACGAACGCTGCGCTCCTACGTGTTCGGGCATTACAAATCCGAGCGCAACGAAGTCACGGGTGCGGCCAGGCCGGTGAGCTTGCGCGACCAGAACAGCTACTCCGTCATCCTGGGGGTGTTCCACAACGCAGGCTACGACCAGACGGTGACCTTGGCCCAGGTGTTCTGGATGAAGGAAGCGCAGGGACAGCCAGCGCGGTTTTTTCTGGGTGCCGAGCGCGCGCTATCAATTGCCGCTGACTTCGCCCATTTTGGATCGGACATTGCCCAACTGCGCAAGAAGCTGCGCGGGTTGGGGGCTGAGCTGCACGATAGCTTTCCACCCTATGCGGCGTGGTTCCGCCGGCGTTTTGGTATTGAAAATGATCAGGCACTGGAGCTGTTTCACCAGACGGTTTCGATGAAGTCGGTGGGCAACCTGACCGACTTCGTGCGCAGTCATATGCTCGAACCTTTCGAGGTTGGCCCACGCCTGCAAGCCTTGATCGGTCACTTCGACGATCTCAACCACGCCCATCAGGCTGTGCTGAAAACCCAGCAGCAGGTTGAATTGCTCACGCCCTTGATTGTGGACTGCGACCGCCACAGCGCATTGGTGGCCGAGGTCGATAGTTTGCGCGGATGCCGGGATAATCTGCGGTCCCACTTCGCTGGCCTGAAGCTTGACCTGATCGACAAGCGGCTGAGCCTGCTGACCGAAGAATGGGAACGCGTCGATGCCCAGGTGCAAAAGCTCGACGCGGTTCATGAGGCGCAAGGCCAGCAAGTCGATGAGCTGAAGCAGGCCATCAACGACAACGGCGGCGACCGGCTGGAGCGCCTTGCCGCCGAGATTCGCAAGAAAGAACAGGTGCGGGATGCACGCAAAACCAAGGCCGGTCGCTACGGGGAGTTGGCAAGCGTACTGGGCGAACCGGTGGCGGTAGATGCGCCCACCTTCGCCGCGCAGCGTGGCAAATACCAAAGCTGGCGCGAGGAGGCACGTAACCGCGATGCCGATCTGCAGAACGCGCTGACTGAGCACGGCGTCACCTTGCGTCAGGGCAAGCTGGAACACGAGCAGCAAACGACTGAAATCGATAGCCTCAAGCGCCGTCGCAGCAACATCGACGATCAGCAGATCCAGATCCGCGCTGCGATATGTGCAGCGCTGGGCTTGAACGTGGATGACATGCCTTTCGCCGGTGAGTTGATCCAGGTGCGCGAGGATGAACGCGACTGGGAAGGTGCAGCCGAACGCTTGCTGCGCGGCTTTGGCCTGGCACTGCTGGTGCCCGATGCCCACTATAAAGCGGTGGCCGAATGGGTGGATGGCGCCCATCTGCGTGGCCGGCTGGTGTACTTCCATGTGCGGCCACGCAAGACCGTGGAACTGCCGGATTTGCACCGTGATTCCTTGGTCCGCAAGCTGGCCGTCAAGCCCGACTCGCCACATTACGATTGGCTGGAGCGCGAGCTCGCCCACCGCTTCGACGTGGCCTGCTGCGCCACGCAAGAGCAGTTCCGCCGTGAGACACGCGCCATCACCCGTGCTGGCCAGATCAAAGACCCGAGCGGCCGCCACGAAAAAGATGACCGCCACCGCATCGATGACCGCAGCCGCTATGTGCTGGGCTGGAGCAACAGCGCCAAGATCGCCGCACTGGAGGCCAAGCGCCACCAACTTGAAACGCGGCTGGCTGAGGTTGGCATCCAGATCGGTGTCATCCAGAAAGAACGGGATGGGCTCACCAGCCGCCTCGATGCGCTGACCCGCCTTGAAGAATTCATCGCGTTTGATGAGTTGGATTGGGCCAGCACCGCCACCGAAATCGCGCAACTGACGGATGAGCGCACTCGGTTGGAGTCAGCGTCGGACGTGCTCAAACAGTTGAACGAGCGATTGCGGGAACTGCAGCAGGCGCTGAAGAAAACTGATACCGATCTGCGGACAGCGATCGAAAAGCGAGGCGACGTACTTCAGCGCCAGACGGCAGCACAAGCCCTGCGCGAGCAAACCGTGGCGCTGCTTCAAGGCGCAGTCGTCGACGATACTTTGGCAACAAAGCTCGAATCCATGTGTGCCGAAGCGCTGGGCGAACATCAACTGACCGTGGAATCCTGCGACAACCGCGAGCAGGACGTGCGCACCTGGCTACAGTCACGGATCGACGCAGAAGACAGCAAGCTCAAGCGGCTGGCCGAAAAAATCATCAAGGCCATGGCTTCCTTCAAGGAAGCGTTCAAACTTGAAACGGCCGAGATCGATGCCAGCCTTGCGGCGGCCTTCGAATATGAAAATCTGCTGACGCAGTTGAACCGCGACGACCTGCCACGTTTTGTCGCGCGGTTCAAAGAACTGCTCAACGTCAATACCATCAACGAAATCGCTAACTTCAATGCCCAACTGGCCCGCGAGCGCGAAACCATCAAGGAGCGCATCGCGCACATCAACAAATCGCTGGGTGAGATCGACTACAACCCCGGGCGCTACATCGTGCTGGAATCGCAAGCCAGCCCGGATGCCGAAATCCGTGACTTCCAGCAGGACTTGCGCGCATGCACCGAAGGCGCCGTCACGGGTTCGGATGACGCCCAGTATTCCGAGGCAAAGTTTCTGCAGGTCAAGGCCATCATCGACCGCTTCCGGGGGCGCGAAGGTTTGTCAGAACAGGATCGCCGCTGGACGACCAAGGTCACCGATGTACGCAACTGGTTTCTGTTCGCCGCCAGTGAGCGCTGGCGCGAGGACAACACCGAGCACGAGCATTATTCGGACTCCGGCGGCAAGTCGGGTGGGCAGAAAGAGAAGCTGGCATACACCATTTTGGCCGCCAGCCTGGCTTATCAATTCGGCCTGGAATGGGGCGCGGTCCGTTCCCGTTCTTTCCGTTTCGTGGTCATCGATGAGGCCTTCGGGCGCGGTTCGGACGAGTCTGCCCAGTACGGACTGAAGTTGTTCCGGCAACTCAACCTGCAACTGCTGATTGTGACGCCGCTGCAGAAAATCCACATCATTGAACCCTATGTATCCAGCGTCGGCTTCGTCCATAACGAGGGCGGGCAGGCCTCCAAACTGCGCAATCTTTCCATTGAGGAATACCGCGCGCAGAAGGCCTTGATGCCCGCCCAAGCTGCGCAGGAGTTGCCGCAGTGAGCTGGACTGGCCCGAAGGAGTTAAAGGCGCAATTGATGCGGCGGTGGGAGCGTGGTGAACTGCTGCGAGACGCGGTGACGGGCAATTCGCGTTTTCCTTTGCGCCTGTCGCTCAAGTCTCCAGGCTCAGCGGACATCACCGATCGCTTTAACAAGGTTCGCGCCTGGGCTGCTGAGTTGGCGGCGACGGGTTCGATCCGCGTGGAGTGGCAAGAACTGCGACACCGCGTCCAGGGGGCACAAAAAATTCCGGCCAGCGTGTGGGTCGAGACGCTTGACGATGCGTTGAACTGGCTGGGCAAGCGCCGCGATTGGGATCGGTTTTCGGCTCAAGCTTCCGCCACCCGGCAAACGCACCCCGCCTTGCTGCCTTGGCTGGAAAAACGCCCTCTGCAGGCACTAGAACTGTCCACCGAGTGGCCCCGTTTGCTGGCCGTGGTTACGTGGCTTGTCGAGCACCCGCGCCCGGGGATTTACTTGCGGCAGGTGGATTTGCCGGGCGTGCACAGCAAATTCATCGAAGCCCATCGCGGCGTACTGGCCGAGTTGCTCGATCTGGCATTGCCTGGAGATGCAGTGGACACCAGCAAAACCGGTATCAGCCAGTTTTCTGCCCGATATGGCTTTTTGGAAAAACCGACGCGCATTCGCTTCCGTGTGCTTGATCCAACAATACGGGCCGTGCCCGGCTCGGCATGCCCCGACGTGACTCTGGATGCCGATAGCTTTGGTCGCTTGGAGCTCGCCGTGAAGCATGTCTTCATCACCGAAAACGAGACCAACTTCCTGGCATTTCCGCCGATTCGTGATGCCATCGTGATTTTTGGCGCGGGTTACGGTTGGGATGCGTTGGCACGCAGTCATTGGTTGCAAAACTGCTTCATCCATTATTGGGGCGACATCGACACCCATGGCTTTGGTATTCTGGATCAGTTGCGCGGCCACTTTGGCCATGTAGATTCATTCTTGATGGACAGGGCAACTCTAGACGCACATGCCCCCGTCTGGGGAAGCGAGGACAAGCCCCTACGGGTGGACTTGCACCGGTTGACGCCCGAAGAAAGAGCCCTCTACGACGATCTACGCGACAACCGCATCCGCGCGGGACTGCGGTTGGAGCAGGAGCACATTGGCTTCCACTGGCTGGCGCATCGCCTTGAACAGCGCCTTGACGGCACCCCCGTCCTCCATTCAGACACCTTTTTATAAGACCACAAAAAGACCACATTAAGATCGGATCCAGCGTCAACGCTGGTGTGGGCGATATGGCCGTGAGCATAGAAGGTACGGGTGGGGCCGACAATGAGCCGGAGAGTGGAGGCGATCAAAAATGAAGCACCGCAAGGGAAGAATCGCGTGAGCCTGGAAGGATATCCACCGGCGCATCGGTGGCGAGATTCAACTCAAGCAAGTCAAATGCGCTCTGGAAGAGTTGATCGGGCGCGGCGCTGTGCGCTTTGAAGGTAACAATCGCTGGTGGCGGTACTGGGCGTTGTCATGAACAGGCTATCGGACACCTTGCGTCATATTGGCGATAGGTGGGTGCTGGAAAACGGGCGATACGCCGTCACCGGCCCAATGAATCAAAGGTTTCTATCGCTCACAGGCAACCAGGCATGGGCGATAGCAATGCCGCACACACTGCACAGCCGACGGGGAGAACGGTATGGCCACGAAGAAGAATACGCCCAGTTGGGGCAACGTCAAGACCAGGCTTGTGGACTTCGATCGCGCTGGCTTGCTCGAACTGCTGCAAGACCTGTACGCGGCCAACAAGGATAACCAAGCCTTCCTACACGCCCGCCTCAGTCTTGGCGACGACGTGCTCAAGCCGTATAAATCGACCATTACGCAGTGGATCAATCCCGCCGACCCACACAAGCCGATATCGGTGGCCAAAGCGAAGAAAGCCATCAGCGACTACAAGAAAGCGCTGGGCCTGCCTGAGGGTCTGGCCGAGCTCACGGTGTTCTATTGCGAAGAAGTGTTCGCATTCCTGGCTGGTTGCGGCATGGATGACGCAGGCTTTTTCGACGCGCTGGTGAGGATGTTCGAGCAGGCGCTGAAACACGTGCTGGCCTTGCCGACACCCCAGCAACCTGATTTCATCGCCCGACTGGGCCGGGTACGGCAACTGGGGCAGGACCTTGGCTGGGGCGTGGGCGATGACTTCGGCCATTTCTGGGCAGAGGCCGGATTGGCAGGTGACGAATGAAGAAGTCCGAAAAAACGGTGGTAGGTGATTGGCGCATCACCGGCATGGAAGTCTGGAACGCCGATTACTTCGACATGGAAGCGCCGGCGCATATCATGATCCGCGATAACCTGACGGGCGAATTCCAGTTCGGTCTGATGCAGGACGCCATCGACGCCCAGGTTAGTATGGCCGATGGCGTGGCGCGCGTGGCGTTTCCCTGGTCGGGCTTCGATGAGAACGACCCGATGAGTGGGCGCGGCTGGATGCAAATCACTGGCGATCAAGCCGAAGGCCGCCTCTTCATCCATCTGGGCGACGACTCCGCGTTCACGGCTGTTCGGTGAAACAACTGCGCTGCCTGGCATCCCGCAACGCGGTGATGAGCAGCTTACTCAGGGCAAGGTCAAGCCAGCGGCGGAGGTGGTCAAACGCTTGCGGCGCGTCAAGTGAGGCTGCAACTTCGCTGAAATATTAAAGAGC
>CAYGMS010000077.1:0-8890 GCA_964350905.1 uncultured Thiobacillus sp.
AGCTGGCGATGCAGCACAAAAAAAGCCGGGAGCGATCCCGGCTTTTTTACGTCTGCTGATTACGGTGCAGGGTTCAGCCCTGTTGAACGAATCTTGCCTGTTTCAGATACTGCGCTCCAGGATTAGTGAATCGAGCCGGTTTGCACATCGAGCGGTCGCCCATTGCGGATTTCCTCGGGTGTCGCATCGCGGATGTCGATCACATTCACCAGGCAGGTCACGCTCTGCCCCGCAAGCGAAGGATTGCCATCCAGAGTGAGCTTGCCGTCCTCGATGGCCGTGACATAAAAAACCTTGGTTTCACCCGATGCGTTTTCAAACATAACTTCAGCCCCCACGCGCCTGAATTGCTCGGGAACGTTATCAAGATCGTCGGTGAACACCAGGCTCTCGTCGCGCAACCCATATCCTTCTTCCGGTGTGAGCGAAATTTCGACTCGCTCGCCTATTTTGCGTCCCGCCACGGCTGACTCGATCGCCGGCAAAATACCGCTGTTAGCGCCCTGCACGTACCCGACCGGGACGTCGTGCTGCTCAACGACCATGCCGCGCGCGTCAAGGATGGAATAGGTGATATATATGAGCTTGTTGTGTGCCACAGTGACCATGCTGTTTTTTCCAATTTCGTTTAAAAAGCGCTGTGCCGACGCCTGGCTGGCTTCATGGCAGCCCGCTTATGATACCTTCGAAGCCTGACCCCATACAGCGCCCGCTTATGACACCGCTCAAACATCTGCCCGCCTGGAAGTCTCTGGAACAACATTACAAGGCCATGCGCACGTTCGACATGCGCACGGCGTTCCGTAAAAACCCGCAACGTTTTGAAGATCTTTCGCTGCGCTGCGGCGATTTGCTGCTCGATTATTCCAAAAACCGTGTCACCTCGGAGACGATGGCGCTGCTGATGCAGTTGGCGCGTGAATCCGAACTGGAAGACATGCGCAGTGCCATGTGCAGTGGCGAGCGCATCAACTTTACCGAGCAGCGCGCGGTGCTGCACATGGCATTGCGTGCGCCTGTGCGCCCACCCTTGGTCGTGGAAGGCGTGGAAGTCGAACGCGAAGTCGCTGCCGTACTCAAGCGGATGCAGCGCTTTGTCGAGTCCGTCCACAACGGCAACTGGCTCGGTTATACCGGCAAACCGATCCGCAACGTGGTGAATATCGGCATCGGCGGATCGGACCTGGGCCCGGCCATGGTATGCGCGGCACTCGACCATTACGCCGTGGAAAGCATACGGGTGCATTTCGTATCCAACCTCGACCCGGCCCATCTCGCCAGTACCCTCGCCCCACTCGACCCCGAAACCACGCTGTTTATCGTCGCATCGAAAACCTTCACCACCCTCGAAACCCTGGCCAACGCCAACTCGGCCAAGGCCTGGCTGCTGGCTGCGTTGCGCGCCCCCGCTGCGGTGGCCCGACATTTTGTCGCCTTATCGACCAACACACAGGCAGTCGAGGCCTTCGGCATCAACCCCACCAACATGTTCATCTTCTGGGACTGGGTCGGTGGACGCTATTCGTTGTGGTCGGCGATCGGCCTGTCGATTGCGCTGCAGATCGGCTGGGGAAACTTCCAGGCGCTGCTGGCGGGCGCCCATGCCATGGACCTCCATTTCAAGGAAGCGCCGCTGGAAGCCAACATGCCGGTCATCCTCGGCATGCTGGGCATCTGGTATGCCAATTTCTGGGGCACCGATACCTACGGCATCTTCCCCTACGATCAGCGGCTACGTCTGCTGGTGCCGTTCCTGCAGCAACTCGACATGGAATCGAACGGCAAGAACGTCAACCGCGCCAACCGCCTGGTCAACTACAACACCGGCCCGATCGTCTGGGGGGCGCCCGGTACCAACGGCCAGCACGCGTTCTTTGAGCTGGTGCACCAGGGCACGCGCCTGATCCCGACTGACTTCCTGGTGGCGGCCGTCAACCACACGCCGCTGGCCGACCAGCATGAATGGCTGCTGGCCAACTGCCTGGCGCAGACCGAGGCCTTGCTGAAAGGCAAGTCCCGCGCGGTGGCCGAAGCTGAACTGATCGCCCAGGACATGAACAGCAAGGCGGCCAAGGCACTGGCTCCGCACAAGGTTTTCCCCGGTAACCGGCCCAGCAACACGCTGCTGTATCAAAAACTCGATCCACACACGCTGGGCGTGCTGCTCGCACTGTACGAGCACAAGGTGTTTGTCCAGGGAGTGGTCTGGCAGATCAACAGCTTCGACCAGTGGGGCGTCGAACTCGGCAAGCAACTGGCGCCGCCGATCCGTGCAGCGCTGAATTCAGTGCAAGCCATCGGCGAGCACGATGCCTCGACGCTGGGCCTGATCACCGACATCCGTCGGCGGCGCGGACTCAGTACCTGACGCGCACCCGGTAGGTCAGCGTTGTCTTGCCTTCGGCGGGCACTGCCACCTGCCACTCTGCGGTGCCGGACGCGGCCTTGGTATGCGTTAGTGATTCGCTGACCATCGCCCAGTCGCCCGGCATCGGCTCACGCACGGTGACTGTCACGGCCTCCGCCTTGGCATTTTTCAGCACAATTTCGTACGCTGACTCGAAGACATAGTTGTAACGGCTGGTTCCTGCCAGCTTCTGGAAAGCCGTCTGCTTCCTGTCTGCAGTCACATCAAATGCATCGCCCAATTTCAGGCGCACGGTTTCATTCTTCGGGGTGTGATCGACCCGGTCCTCGCCGACAAACTGGGCGTTGCCCTGGCTGTCCTTCTTGTACATGCGGATCACACCCTTGGGCAAAGGAATGCCCAGGCCCTCCCCCTTGTTGTTGAACTCGACAAACACGCCGACCTTCATTTTCTGCCCGATCTCGCCGTACTGGCCCGAGTAATAATAATTCGCACCAGCAAGCAGATACTCCTTGCTGACCGGCACCCGGGTGGCTGACATCAGCGCCACCTGTTTGGTCTGGTTCTCGGCCAGCGTGGTCGGACGTGGCAAGGTGTAGAGATGATATTCAAACAGCGATTCCTGCTGCATCTCGGCCGCCTCATTCACTTTGGATGCCATGGCCATGGCAGCACGGGGCACAGCCCGGTTATCACGTACCCGGTTGAGATCGCCCGCCACCAGTTGCAGCCTGGCATTCGGATAAGCCGCCCCACTCTGGTTGGTCAGGGTGACCCAGCCATTCAAGTCCAGCTGGTCGTCCGCAGCATTCAGTTCAGCCACGTAATCGGCGCGCCATGACATGCCACCGGTCAAATAGGACAGCTCCAGGTTTTGCAGGCCCGCAACCGGATTAAGCAGTGAAATCACCAGCGTGGGCTTGTCACGCAAGGTGTCGGGTACGCCGGAAAAAGCCAGCCGGCCCGGCACCCCGGTTTCGATGCGGTCGGCATACTTGAGCACGACACCGTTGTTGGTTGACAGAACCGTGGCGGTTTCACGTGTTTCAGCGCCGGTGGTGGGATGCGTGCGTATGACGCTCACCTCACGGCCGACGTATTTCTCCAGCAATTTTTGCGGCGTCAGCAGATCAAAGTCAAAGTTCTGCTCCTGCAGCCGAAACCCGGCAGGATTGGATACATTGCGCAGTTGGGCCGTCTCGGGCCGCATTTGTGCCGACACTTCCCGCCATGCCAGCTGGTTGAAATCACGCGTGAGCTTGACCCGTCGCGCATCCTTCACCAAAGCCAGGTTGTCGTTATAAATGGTGACGGCCACACTCATCTGGTCCGCTGCCGTGCTGACGATTTCGTCACGTGGCGCAGCCCACCCTGTTGGGGACACGCCAAGCAACCCGGCAATCGTCATGGCCAGCAATTTTTTCTTCAGCATATCCATTCTCTTTTCCGGATTGAAAGGTTTCATGATGACCGATACGCGCGCAAAATGGTTCTCGGCGCTAAAATGACCTCATAAAAACCTGCAGGAACAACATGACCTCAGACGACCCCACCCCATCCCGCATCGTTGGTGGCGGCATCAACACCGGTGAATCCGGGCAACCCACCGTGGTCACGCAAGTGCTGGGGATCGATAGTTCTGCGCCCATTCGCGAAGAAGTGTTGCGCGCACGCTATCTGACGTTCGACCCGTTATTCGATTCCGGCTCCAACCTGGTTGCACATCAACTGGTCTTGCGCGGCCGTACCGAACTGGTCGACGCCCCGCCCGAACTCCAGCAGATGGATGAGGACATGTTGCTGACCGGGCTGTACTCGCTGACCCAGGATGGCCTGACCGGCAAATTGCCCTTGCTGGTCAAAATCAGCAGTGGCGTATTGTTCAGCGACATTCCGCAACAACTCAATCATCGCCAGCTGATCTGGTGCGTGAACATCGACACCGAGGAGCATCTGTCACGCGCCCTCGCCCTGCAAGATGCCGGGCTCACCTTCTGCCCCACCCTCAACCGCAACAACGCCGTGGTCAGGGACAGCAGCTCTGCCTGGCGCTACCTGGCGTGTCACGCCGATGACACGCCACCAACGGTCAAGGCCCGCCTGATTGTCAATGGGGTACGTCAGTCGCACACCCAGGTGAACTGGCCCGAGCATGCCTGGTTCAAGGGCAGCTTCTTTTCCGGCGACACCCAGCCTGCCAACAATACCCACGAGCAGGCGATACAACTCGATTTGCTGGCCATCGCCCTGCGTCAATCACTCGAAACCCTGATCCAGTTCTTCCGCCTGAACCCGGTAATGGCGCCGCGTCTGCTGGCCATTGCCAATTCCCAGGTTGGGGGATTGAGTCGCCCGGCCGAATCGGCCGCCCATGCACTGGTCGTGCTGGGACCGCAGCGCGCCAGCCGGGTTGCGGCGCTGCTGGCCCTGACCGGAACCCACCCCACCGAAGCCGCACGTCACTACGCCGTAACCGGGCTGACGCGTGCCTTGTTCATGGGCAAGGTCACCCGCCTGGGCGCACCTGCCGAAAGTGCAGCAGCTGCATTCGAAGTCGGCCTGCTGTCCGCTGCCCCTCATGCTCTCTCAGTGCCGCTGGAAACGCTTATTCGGAAACTCGGCCTGTCAGCGATCACTGCACGGGCATTGAGCGCACACCCCACACCCGAGGGCGCCATGCTGCAACTGGCTCACGCCTGTGAAAACAACGATGTCGAGACGCTGGAAAAGCATGCCCGGCAACTGGATATCCCGCTGCATCAAATTTCCGTAGCCTATCTGGATGCGCTGATTGCAGCTTCGGCACTCGACGCCGCACTGCTTTAAGCCAGGAGCAGCGTAAAATGGCGGTTTTTTCCTGGCCGCCCGCTCCATGCACCCCACTCTGGTTTTCGACATTGAAACCATTCCCGATCTCGCCGGGTTTGCCGCAGTCAACGGCATAGACGCCAACACCTTTCCGCAAGCCGAACTCGCCGAAATGGCCTTGCTCGCCCGTCGCCAGAAAACCGGCAGCGACTTCATGCCCCATCACCTGCACCGTATCGTCGCCATTTCCTGCGTGCTGCGCAGTTCCGATCAACACGGTGGTGACCAGCTTCGCGTCTGGTCACTGGGCGAATCCGACAGCGATGAAGCCGAACTGATCCAGCGCTTTTATGACGGCATCGAACGCTACACCCCGCAGCTGGTTTCCTGGAACGGCGGTGGCTTTGACCTGCCGGTGCTGCACTATCGCGGCATGATTCACGGCGTGTCCGCTGCGCGTTACTGGGACTGGGGCGACGATGACAAGGAATTCAAGTGGAACAGCTATCTGGGCCGCTATCACACCCGCCACCTCGACCTGATGGATGTGCTGGCGATGTTCCAGCCACGCGCCAATGCGCCGCTTGACCAGATGGCCAAGCTGTGCGGTTTTCCTGGCAAACTGGGCATGGACGGGTCGAAAGTTCTGGATGCCTTCCAGAAAGGCGAAATCGATGCCATCCGCAACTACTGCGAAACCGATGTGATGAACACCTGGCTGGTCTACCTGCGCTTCCAGAAAATGCGCGGCACACTGTCCGACACCGCCTACGCTGACGAAATCGAACTGGCCCGCAGCACGGTTGCCCACCACGACGCGCCACACTGGCAGGAATTTCTGGCGGCCTGGGCATGAACCAGACGGTCGACATCCTCTCCCTCGACCACGAGGGACACGGCATTGCACGTATCGATGGCAAGGTCACCTTTGTCGACGATGCGCTGGCGGGCGAACGGGCGGAAATCAAGGTTTATCGCAAACACGCCAAATACAATTCGGCCCACGCCGTCGCCATCCTCAAATCCAGCGCCCAGCGCACCACGCCGCGCTGCCCGTATTTTGGCCACTGCGGCGGCTGCTCAATGCAGCATCTGGAAGCCAGCGCGCAGGTCGCGGCCAAGCAGCGCGTGCTGGAAGAAAACCTCGCCCGCATTGGCAAGGTCAGCCCTGATGTCGTGATGCGCCCCTTGCACGGCCCCAGTTGGGGCTACCGCACCCGCGCACGGATGTCAGCCCGGTTTGTCGACAAAAAAGGCGGCGTGCTGGTGGGCTTTCGCGAAAAGCGCTCCAGCTTCATTACCGACATGGCGAGTTGCGACATCCTCACGCCCGATGTGTCGGCCCTGATCCAGCCCTTGCGCGAGATGATGGTGAACCTGTCGAACGCATCCCGCATCCCGCAGGTCGAAGTCGCCGTGGGTGAACACATCACCGTGCTGCTGTTCCGCCTGCTTGAGCCCTGGTCTGACGACGACAGGGCCATCGTGCGCAGCTTCGCCGACCAGCACCAGATCCAGGTCTGGGAACAATCCAAAGGCCCGGACACCGTGCGCCCGTTCTGGCCCGAAATTGCCCCCGAACTGAGCTACAGCCTGCCCGAATTCGGCCTTGTCATGCCGTTTCGCCCCACTGACTTCACCCAGGTCAACGTTGCCATCAACCGCGCGCTGGTGAGTCGTGCAATGCGATTGCTGCAACCGCAGCCGGGTGAACGCATTGCCGATCTATTCTGTGGGCTGGGCAACTTCTCGCTGCCCATCGCCAGCAGCGGCGCCGAGGTGCTGGGGATCGAAGGCAGCGCCGAACTGGTTGCCCGTGCGCGCGCCAATGCGCTGCATAACAAGCTGCCCAATGCACATTTTGCCGTCGACAACCTGTTCGAGATGACGCCGGAAAAGTTTGCCGCCCTCGGCCAAATCGACAAATTGCTGATTGATCCGCCCCGCAGCGGCGCCATCGAGCTCGTCAAGTCCCTGCCGGTCAGCGGCGCACCGCACCGCATCGTGTACGTTTCATGCGACGCCGCCACGCTGGCGCGCGATGCTGAAGTGCTGTGCCACACCAAAGGCTACAAGCTGGAAGCCGCCGGTGTAGCTAACATGTTTCCGCATACTGCACATGTGGAGTCGATTGCCCTGTTCACGCGATAATTTTCGCTGCTAATCCATTAAAATCGCATTCTCAACTCAACTCAAACCATCATGGCACTTATCGTACAAAAATACGGCGGCACCTCGGTCGCCAATGTCGAGCGCATCCGCACGGTGGCGGAACGCGTCGCCAAATTCAAGATGCTCGGGCACCAGGTCGTGGTCGTGCTCTCCGCCATGTCGGGGGAAACCAATCGCCTGATCGGGCTGGCCAAGGAAATCCAGTCCAACCCCGACCCGCGCGAACTGGACGCAATGATTTCCACCGGTGAGCAGGTCACCATTGCCCTGCTGGCGATGGCACTCAAGGACCTGGGCCTGAAGGCACGGAGCTACTCCGGTGCCCAGGTGCCCATCCTCACCAACAGCGCCTTCACCAAGGCACGCATCCTCAGCATCGACGAAACCAACTTGCGCCGCGATCTGGATGCCGGCCATGTCATCGTGGTGGCCGGCTTTCAGGGCGTGGATGCGGATGGCAACATCACCACGCTGGGTCGCGGCGGTTCCGATACCACCGCCGTCGCATTGGCCGCAACACTCAAGGCCGACGAATGCCAGATCTACACCGATGTCGATGGCGTCTACACCACCGACCCGCGCATCGTGCCTACTGCCCGGCGCCTGAAAACCATCACCTTTGAGGAAATGCTGGAAATGGCCAGCCTCGGCTCCAAGGTGTTGCAGCTCCGCTCGGTCGAATTCGCCGGCAAATACAAGGTCAAGCTCCGTGTGCTGTCCAGCTTTCAGGAAGACGGCGACGGCACGCTCATCACATTCGAGGAAGACGACAAAATGGAACAAGCCATCATCTCCGGCATTGCATTCAACCGTGACGAAGCCAAAATCACCGTGGTCGGCGTACCCGATCATCCCGGTATCGCCTATCAGATACTTGGTCCGGTCGCCGATGCCAACATCGACGTCGACATGATCGTGCAGAACGTCGGCCACGCAAAAACCACCGACTTCACCTTCACCGTGCATCGCAACGATTTCGCCAAGGCAATGGACATTGTCAAGACGACCGCAACCAGCATCGGCGCAAGCGAAGTTACCGGCGACGACAAGATCGCCAAAGTATCCATCGTCGGCGTCGGCATGCGCTCGCATGTCGGCATCGCACGCAAGATGTTCGAGGTCCTGTCGCTGGAAAACATCAACCTGCAGATGATCTCCACCTCGGAAATCAAAATCTCGGTGGTGGTCGAAGACAAATACCTGGAACTCGCCGTGCGCGCGCTGCATCAAGCCTTCGAACTCGACAAAGCCACGGTTTGAGGTGGCTTTCTGCCGCGCATTCCGATACAATTCGCGGCGGTTCGGAGACGTGGCCGAGAGGTTGAAGGTACTCCCCTGCTAAGGGAGCATGCGGGCTTAAACCTGCATCGAGGGTTCGAATCCCTCCGTCTCCGCCAAAACCAATACAAGTTTGTGCCAGCAACGCGAAATTGCGTATAATGCGCAGCCTTAAATGCGCCGGTAGCTCAGCTGGATAGAGTACTTGGCTACGAACCAAGGGGTCAGGAGTTCGAATCTCTTCCGGCGCACCAATCTTTCAAG
>CAYGMS010000078.1:0-8760 GCA_964350905.1 uncultured Thiobacillus sp.
AGCTTTAACCCAGAACGGATTACGAAATGCTTGACGTAAACCATAGAATCTCAGGACGAACGGCAAGTAGTTGATTTCGTTCGTGGTGAGCCCTTCGGCGTAGCTCAGGACAGGCTTGTCGAACCACACAGCAAACCAACTTGTTCAGCACTTCCTTAACCTGAAAGCAAAGCTCCAGCGCTCACCAGGGCGGGGTGGTTGGCGACCGGGCGGTCAAGGTGGTATCCCTGCACCTGGTCGACGCCGAATTTGCGCAGCAAGACGAGTGCCCGGGCATCTTCGACGTATTCCGCGATCACCGATTTGCCGAGTCCGAGCGCCACGCTGACCATGGCCTGGACGAAGATCTGGTTGTCGGGGTCGTTGGGCAGGTCGCGGATAAAGATGCCGTCGATCTTGATGGTATCGACGTGCAGGTGCTTGAGATAGGCAAAGGAGGCAAAGCCGACGCCAAAGTCGTCGAGCGACACGCCGCATCCCATCTGGCGCAGCGCTTCGATCATGCGCTGGGCATCGTGCAGGTCGGATACGGCCGCCGTTTCGGTGATTTCCACAATGAGGCGGCTGGGGTTGACGTCGTGTTCCCGCAGTTCGTTGCCAATGTATTGCGGCAGTTCGGGTTCGGACAGTGATCGCCCGGAGACGTTAAGTGCAATGGGCGGGATGTGCGGGTTTTCAGACAGCATGCCCACCACTTTCCGGATCACCCAGCGGTCGATGTCGAGAATACGCCCGCTTTTCTCGGCCAGCTGGATAAAGTGGACCGGCATGATGAGCTGGTCGGGATTGCGTTCATCGACCATGCGGATCAACGCTTCCAGATGGGAAAGCGAGCTGTCTTCTGCCCGGTACACTCCCTGGAAATGCAGCTGGAACAATTCCTTGTCGAGTGCGTTGCTGATGCGTTCGCTCCACGACAGCCGGGTGCGCATTTCCGTGGCGGCTTTGGTGTCGGCACGGTACACCCGCCAGGTATTCTTGCCGGCATCTTTGGCCTGATACATGGCGATGTCGGCACGTGCCACCAGGTCGTCGGCGTCGATGGCATGCGTGGGGTAATAGGCAATCCCCAGACTGGTGGTGGCACGCAGGCTCTGTCCTTCGAACCGGAATGGAATCTGCGCGATGGCGCGCACCACGCGGTCGGCCAGCGCTTCGGCCTCATGGGGCAGCACACCGGGCAACAGGATGGCGAATTCGTCGCCGCCCAGACGCGCAAGCACTTCGTTGCGGCGCACCAGCGCGCTGATTTCACCGGCCACGCGGATCAGCAGGGCATCGCCGGCGCGGTGGCCGTAACTGTCGTTGATGGTTTTGAATTCATCGAGGTCGAAGAACATGACCGCGCACTGTATCTGGTGGCGGTCGCTGTCGAGCATGGTGCGCGCCAGTTCCTGCTGGAAGCGGTGGCGGTTATACAGGCCGGTGAGTGCGTCGCGCTCGGCCAGGTAGACCAGTTGTTCGGCGGTATGGCGCTCGTGGGTGATGTCTTCGTAGATCCACAAATGGCCGATGAATCGGCCTTCACGATCACGCACCGGATAATCGAGTTCGGTGATGACGCGGCCATCGGTCATCTGGATTTCGTAGCTGTCCGACAGTTCGCGCGTTTCCAGAACCGACAGCAAGTGCCTGGAGAAATGGTCCGGGCGGGCCAGGGATGAAGCAGACTGGGCCAGCACTTCATGCGCGGGCTGGCCAATCAGGTCCACCCCCTCTTCGATCAGCCACATGCGGCTGAAGCTGGGGTTGTGGTAGATCACACGTCCATCCGCAGCAACGAACAGAATGCCGAGATTCATCGCCGACAGCAGCGAAACCAGTCGGGCGCGCTCCTGTTCGGTTTCTTCCAGATATTTGCTCTGCAGGCTTTCTGCTGAGCGTAGTTCATTGATGGCCTGGCGCAGGTTGGCTTCGGTTGCCTTGAGATCATCGATGCTGTGAATACTAGCCCGGATCCCCTGGTAGATCCCGCTGTAATCGTGGATTGGCTGCCAGTTCACCTGCGCCCAGAAATGTCCGCCATCCTTGCGGCAGATGCGGAAAGAATAGCCCTGGCCGGACGTGCCGCGCAGCGCCTGGCGCAGCTGGAAGATGGCGGCCTCACGGTCTTCCTGGTGAATGAGGTCGGCCGGGAAGGCCATCTGGTCCAGGCATTCGTTCACGCTGTAACCCAGCATGCGCTCGACCGAGGGATTGACCCACAGGAGTTTGCCTTCGGGCGACAGCCAGAATTCCAGGTCATGGGTGTAATCGGCGATGGCATGAAAACGTGCTTCATTCTCGCGTGCCCGTTCGATGTTGAATCGTACCGACTCGGCCATCCGGTTGAAGGTGCCGATGAGCTGGCCGATCTCGTCCTGGCCTTCGCCCGTCAGTTTGACGTTCAGATCGCCCTGCGCCATGCGTTTGCTGGCGCGGGTGAGAACCTCGAAGCGGCGAATGATGCTGCCGGCCGACAGGGCAAGCAGGAGTCCTGTCAGCAACAGGGCGGCCGCAGCAATCAGCAGGCTTTGCTGAAGGTAGCGCGCACGGGTTTCAAGAATGAAACGGCTGGACAGCACCAGTGCGACCTCACCATAGTGCTGGCCCGCCAGTTCAATGGCCTGCGACACACGGAAGTCACTTTCGCTGATACGAGCGCCGTTGCTGGTTTGATGCACGATGCGGCTGTTGCTGTCACGCACTTCGATCGTGATCAGGTCACCGTCACGCTGCAGCGATTCGATGATGTCGCGCACACTGATGTCATCCTGTTGTGACAAAGGGGTCGAGAGTGCGACCGCAAGTGTTTTGGCTACTTCATGTACCCGTTGGTCGGCCTGCTGTTGCAGGGCATGGTTGGTGAGCTGCACCCCGTTTCCGATCAGAAATGCGAACATCACCACTTCCACTGCCAGTGCGGCCAGGGTGAGTTTGTAGCGGAGCGAGAGTCGTTCCAGCCAGGCTTTCATCGGCTGCCCTGGAGCATTTTCTGGGCCTGCAGCGCGTAGGGACGAAAGGCGTGCAGTTCGCTGCTGTCTGTATTGGAAAAGCCACCATATCTGCCGTGCTGCATGAACGCTTGCCCTTCGGGCGAGGCGGCAAAACGCAACAACGCCTTGTGTATGGACAGTGCCTCAGTATCACGCACGCGCGGGTGGGTCAGGTACATCAGGCTGGATAGCGGGGGCGTTTCGATGAGTACGCGCAGTTGCTGCCGCACATGGGGGGGCATCAGCGTGTAGGCATGCACACCCAGCATGGCCCCTTCAGCCCGGCCGTTAAGCAGCTGCATCACGGCGTTGAGGTGGGTACCGGATTCGACCATCTGGTAATCGGCATCCGGCTGGATTCCCTGTCCGGACATTTCGGCCTGGATGGCCAGCACTGCCAGGGCAATGGGGTCGGGGGTGGCAATGGTGTGGCCACGCAACGCCGCTGCGGAGTCAAACGGCGAATCAGCCTTGACCACCAGCAGGCCGTGCACCGGCTGGGCATACTTCAATAGTGGCCGGTAACCGGCTTCCTGGCGCGCCAGCCAGGCCAGATGCGGCGCAGTCAGGATGATGTCGTATGCACCCAAGCGGGTACGCGTGGCAAAGGTTTTGTAGTCGCGCGCGCTGTATATCACCACGCGACGGTGCAACTGCTTTTCCAGTTCGCTGGCCAGGGGGCGGTAGATTTCAACAATTTGCCGCGCGGGTAGATGCGGGAAGACCCCGAACACCAAGGGGGCAGGGGGCGCGCTGATCACGGGATGGCTGCCTGTGATCAACAGCAAAAAAAGGACAAGTCGGGTGGCCCATTTACGCGTCATGAGTGGGCCTGTCTGATGCGCTGTGGCGCATCGGCAATCGGCGGGCGAACGGACTGGCCGGGCAGCACGCCATGGCCGGCTTTTGATTGCGGGCATGCGATGGCACATGCATGCCAAGGCCGGGTACACCCGGCCACAGCGTGACTAAACAAAGGCTCTCCTCCTTGTTTACAACGATTTTTGCAGAACCTTGGATTTCCGCTTGTAGTTATATAACGCCTGTTTGCTTTTCGGCAGATGGTCCGGGCTGCTGTCGACAAAGCCGCGCTCTTCGAACCAGTGTTCGGTCCGGGTCGTCAGCACAAACAGCTGCTTGAATCCGGCTTTCCTGCCTTTTTTCTCGGCTTCTTCCAGCAGCAGGTCACCAAACCCGCGCCCACGAAAATCCTTGGCCACCGCCATGCATGCCAGTTCAGCAGCCTGCTCTTCCGGAAACGGGTAGAGCGCGGCGCAGCCGGCAATGACGCCATCGGATTCGAGCACCAGGAAACGATCGACTTCCATTTCCAGCAGCTCGCGTGAGCGCCACACCAGAATGCCGTCGCGTTCCAGCGGCTCAATCAGGCCGAGTATGCCGCCGACATCGTCGATGGTCGCAGGGCGCAATACTTCCAGCGGCGCAGGCGTGATGAGCGTGCCCACCCCATCACGGGTAAACAGTTCGGACAGGAGCGCCCCGTCGCGGTGGCGGCTGATGAGATGAGCCCGTTTCACGCCCTGGGTACAGGCAGTGATCGCGCAGGGCAGGTAATAGGAAACATCTTCCGGCAAGGGACGGGCCTTGCTGCGCCCCGATTTTTCGAGCACCTGGCGCGCTTCGTTGACGGTGAGGGCGTTGTGGATGGCGCGACCCTTGTCCGGCACGCCCTCGGTGCTCATCAGAAAAATCAGCTTGTCCGCCGCAAGTTCGACCGCCGCCTGGGTGGCGACGTCTTCCAGACTGAGGTTGAAAATCTCACCCGTTGGCGAGTAGCCGATGGGTGACAGCAACACGATGTCGTGCTGGTCGAGGCGCCGCCGGATCGCGGCTGCAGCAATCTTGCGGACTTCACCTGTGTGCAGCAGATCGATGCCGTCGCGCACGCCCAGCGGCTGGGCGGTCACGAAATTACCTGAGGCCACCCGGATGTCGGCACCTGCCATCGGCGTGTTGGCCAGTCCCAGCGACAGCAGCGCTTCGATCTCGACCCGCACGGTGCCGGCGGCTTCCTTGACGCAGGCAAGCGCAGTGGAGTCGGTGACGCGCAGGCCATTGACGTAGCGGATGGCCGTGCCGTTTTCGGTGAGGCGGGCTTCGACCTGCGGCCGCACGCCATGCACCAGGACCAGCCGCACGCCCAGGCTGTTCAGCAGATTGACGTCATGGGCCAGCTGGACAAACCCGCCGTCCGCCACCATTTCGCCACCAAAAGCGATGACGAAAGTCTTGCCGCGAAACCCGTGAATGTAGGGCGCGGCCGAGCGGAACCAGTGGACGAAATCGGTGGTGTCTTTCAAGGGGTTAACCTGGTCTGGGCGGAATTACCTGAAGGATACCGAAAAAACCCATTAGTACTATGCAGTACGACTGCACCGGCGCAAGAAAGAATGAGTGATGTTGATGGTGCGGCTAGAAATCGCCCCACAGGGTTTGCATGGCAGCCAGCGCAGCCAGCGCGGCCGTTTCAGTGCGCAACACGCGCGGACCCAGACGGACCGGAATGGCGCCGGCCGCATGCAGGGCGGCGATTTCATCGGGCTCGAATCCACCTTCCGGTCCCGCCACCAGACAATCCATTGCGGTGGGCGCGGGCAGGTCGGCCAGCCGGGCCTCGGCCAGCGGCGACAGAAACAATAACCGTCCGGCACCATGCTGGCCCAGCCACGCAGCCAGCGTCAGCGGTGTGGCCACGATGGGCACCTGGTTGCGCCCGCATTGCTCGCAGGCGCTGGCGACCACGCCTTGCCAGTGCGCCACGCGGCGATCGGCCCGCTCGCCAGTCAGCTTGACCACGCTGCGTTTGGCGGCAATCGGCTGTATCGTCGTCACCCCGAGCTCGACCGCTTTCTGCAGGGTGTAATCCATGCGTTCCCCGCTCGAAATCCCCTGTGCCAGCATGACCCGCAGGCGCGATTCACGCTCGATGTCGGCAAAGCCGGTGATGCTGATGGCGACATCGTCCTTGTGGATGCGTTCGATGCGTGCGGTGTATTCGCCGCCCCGGCCGTTGAACAGGGTGACGCTGTCATCCACAGCCAGTCGCAGCGCCTTGGCTGCATGGCGTGCCGGTCCGGGTGGCAGGCTGAAACGTGCGCCGGGCGCGAGGGTTTGATTGAGATAAAAGCGTGGTGAAGACATCTTGCTATTATGCCGGGGTTATCCAGTGATTCTACGGAGCGCGTCATGGTTTCCCTTACTACCCCTGTGTGTGATTTTGGCTGGAAGGCCCCCGAATTCAGCCTGCCCGGCGTGGACGGCAGGCAATGGTCGCTGCACGATGCAATGGGACCAAACGGCCTGCTGGTGATGTTCATCTGCAACCACTGCCCGTATGTCAAGGCCATCCGCCCGCGTCTGGTGCGTGATCTGGCTGAACTCAGACGCTTCGGCATGCATGCCATTGCCATCATGTCGAACGATCCGACCGAGTATGTCGAAGACTCCTTCGACAACATGAAAAATGTGGCAGCGGAGTTTGGTTTCCCCTTCCCGTATGTGCTCGACGAAACACAGCAGGTTGCCAAAGCGTATGGAGCCGTGTGTACCCCGGATTTTTTTGGGTTCAATCGTGATTTCGAGCTGCAATACCGGGGCCGCTTCGACGAATCGCGCAAGGACACCGCACCCGAGGGCGTGCGCCGTGATCTGTTCGAAGCGATGAAGGAAATTGCCGCCACCCAGCGCGGCCCGGCCGAGCAGATTCCCAGCATGGGGTGTTCGATCAAATGGAAGGAGCAATGACATGACTGAGCGCCATCAGCATTGGGAAGCGGTGTACAGCAACAAGGCAACCGATCAGGTGAGCTGGTTCCAGCCGCATGCGGCGTCATCCCTGCGCCTGATTACGGATTGCACGAATACGGACGCGCACATCATCGATGTCGGCGGCGGCGCATCGGTGCTGGTGGATGATCTGCTGGATGCGGGTTACCGGAATCTGACCGTGCTGGATCTGGCCCAGGCGGCGCTGGCGGTGAGCCAGGCGCGCCTGGGCGAACGGGCGAAGCCGGTGCAATGGCTTGCCGGGGACGTCACCCAGGTCGATCTGCCCATCGCACAGTACGATGTCTGGCATGACCGTGCGGTATTTCATTTCCTGACCGACCCGGAGGATCGCGCACGCTATGTCGCGCAGGTGCTGAAGAGCGTCAAGCCCGGTGGGCATGTGATCGTTGCCACATTTGGCCCCGGCGGCCCCCTGCAGTGCTCGGGGCTGGATGTGGTGCGCTATGCGCCCGACGCATTGCACGCCGAGTTTGGCGCGCCGTTCCAGTTGTTGAAGCATGAAACCGAAATTCACCACACCCCGTCGGGCAAGGAGCAGGAATTTGTTTATTGTTATTGCGTACGTGTCTGACCATGCTTGAACAGGTCAAAGCCCTGGTACGGGAGGTTGCACAGCGCGAGGTGACGCCGCGCTTTCTCAAGGTGAATCACAGTCACAAGCTGGATGGCAGCCTGTTTACCGAGGCCGATGTGGAGACACAGGCGGCGCTGGAAATCGCCCTGCCCAAGATCAGGAACGTTCCGGTGCTGGGCGAGGAAATGACCGAGCAACAGCAACGCGATGCCTGGGCGGCGGGACGTGATGGCCTCTGGTGCGTCGATCCGATCGACGGCACCTCCAATTTTGTTGCCGGCGTGCCGTATTTCGCCGTGTCGGTGGCCTATCTTTATAAAGGTGAGCGTCAGCTGGGCGTGATTTACGATCCGATTGCGGACGAGATGTTTTGGGCCGAACGGGGATGCGGTGCCTTTCTGAACGATCAGCCGCTGCCTTTGCGCTCACCTGCTACCGAACTGCGCCGTTCGCTGGCCGGGGTGGAAATGAAGCGCATCAACCGCGAACTGGCGGGCCGACTGGCGTCGTGGCCGCCTTATGCGTCGCAGCGCAATTTTGGCGCTTCGACACTGGACTGGTGCTACACCGCAGCCGGGCGCTTCGACATCTACGTGCACGGCGGACAGAAGTTGTGGGATTACGCGGCGGGCGCGCTGATTCTGGAAGAGGCAGGCGGGCAGCTGTCCAGCCTGTCAGGCGGCTTCGATATCGCCAATATCTGGGAGCGTTCGGTGGTGGCGTCCGCCAGTCCCGAGCTGTTTGTATTGTGGCGTGACTGGTTGAAGGCGGCGGGCGCATAAGCCACCAAACCAGGCAAATAAAAAGATTTTAGAGTGTCGGTCCTGAGTGAGGGCTTGAGCTTGTTGGCTTAAACCCTTGTCAAACCACTTCTTTCCCCCGCTTGCGCTGCGGCTTGCGAAAGCCTGCCTTGCTGACGGATAATCAGGGTTTTTGCATATTCTGCCCAAGCTGTCGCTGCACGGCTTTAGCCGGGTGGAGATGTGATCGGTTTTTTACTTAGAAACGAAGGGAACGCAATGCCAACCCGTAATGACCTGGCCAATGCCATCCGCGCACTTGCAATGGATGCAGTCGAAAAAGCCAAATCCGGCCACCCCGGTGCCCCCATGGGCATGGCGGAAATCGCTGAAACGTTGTGGAATCACCATCTGCGCCATAACCCCACCAACCCCAAGTGGGCGGACCGTGACCGCTTTGTGCTGTCGAACGGCCATGGCTCGATGCTGATTTACGCATTGCTGCACCTGACTGGTTACGACCTGTCGATGGACGACCTCAAGCAGTTCCGCCAGTTGCATTCCAAGACGCCGGGTCACCCCGAGTATGGCTATGCGCCCGGCGTGGAAACCACCACCGGCCCGCTCGGCCAGGGCATCACCAACGCCGTCGGCATGGCGA
>CAYGMS010000079.1:0-8758 GCA_964350905.1 uncultured Thiobacillus sp.
TGCGCCGCATTCTGGACAACCTGCTGGAGAACGCCCTGCGGTATGGCGAGGGACAGCCAGTGATCCTGAAAGCCAGCGCCGATCATGGGTGCTGCCGCATTGGCGTGCTTGATCGCGGCCCCGGGATCCCTGCGGCCGAACTGGAAGCGGTGTTCCGTCCGTTTTTCCGCCTGGAGGCTTCGCGTAGTGTCGAAACGGGCGGCTCAGGTCTGGGTTTGGCCATTGTGCGCCAGCTGGCAACCGCACAGGGCTGGTCGGTATCCCTGCAAATGCGTGAAGGGGGCGGTCTGGCCGCCTGGCTTGAGATACCCCTGCACCAGGCGGGTCAGGCGCACTATTGAGGCGGCCAGGTCATGTTTGAACCCGTAAAATGTTTCTTGCGCTGTCTTGAGTCGGTCAGTTCGTAGGGCCGCCTCAATAGAACGCTGTTTTTAATGCTTGTTGATTCGTCCTCCCGCACGGTCTCACACAGCCGGGGCAGGTCGGCCTTCAATAGCACTTCAGGCTTCATCAGGCCGAATCAACAAGTGATGTTTCTCCTTGAAATGAAAGCCTTATCGAATTAGAATCGCGGGCTGTCTGAAATAGTTCGGACAAATTCGCACACCTGCTATTAAAGGGTGGCGGCGCGTTCAGACAAACAAACGCGCGGCTACTGGCGGGTGGAGGCTTAACCCTTTAGGAGACTTTCATGTCTGTAACAATGCGCCAAATGCTGGAAGCCGGTGTCCACTTCGGTCACCAAACCCGTTTCTGGAATCCCAAGATGGCTCCGTTCATCTTCGGTCATCGCAACAAGATTCATATCGTCAACCTGGAAAAAACGCTGCCGATGTTCCAGGATGCGCAAAAATTCGTGCGCCAGCTCGCTGCCAACAAAGGCAGCGTGCTGTTCGTCGGCACCAAGCGCGCCGCGCGTGACATCGTGCGCGAAGAAGCCCAGCGCGCCGGCATGCCTTACGTCGACAACCGCTGGCTGGGTGGCATGCTGACCAACTTCAAGACGGTCAAGCAGTCGATCAAGCGTCTGAGCGACCTGGAAGCCTCGCTGGCCGAGCCGGGCCGCCTGTCGAAAAAGGAAACCCTCACGGTGCAACGCGAAATCGACAAGCTGAGCCGCAGCCTGGGCGGTATTCGCGAAATGGGCGGTTTGCCTGATGCGCTGTTCATCATCGACGTGGGCTACCAGAAGGGCGCCGTTGTCGAAGCCAAGAAGCTGGGCATTCCGGTGATCGGCGTGGTGGATACCAACAACAGCATCGAAGGCGTGGATTACGTGATTCCCGGTAACGATGACTCGACGCGTGCGATTCGTCTGTACGCACGTGGCATGGCCGATGCAGCGCTGGAAGGCCGCGCTCAGGTTATCAGCGAGATCGTCGGCGGTGAAGAATTCATCGAAGTGGAAGAAGAAGAGGGTGGCGTCGCCGCTGAGTAATCGCGACGCGCCGCACATCGCCGGGGCATGTCCCGGCGAGTGTATTTCGAGGAGGGGCATCGGCCCCTCTTTCTGTATGAAACTGGATAGGGAGTAAGAAATGGCAGCAATCACTGCAGGTATGGTCAAGGAGCTGCGCGAGCGAACCGATGCACCGATGATGGATTGCAAAAAGGCACTGTCGGAGGCAGATGGCGACATGCAGAAAGCGGAAGAGATTCTGCGTGTCCGCTTTGGCAACAAGGCCGCCAAGAATGCCGGCCGTATTGCGGCTGAAGGTGTGGTGACGATTGCCATCAGCGCTGACGGCAAAACGGCTGCCATGGTGGAAGTCAACTGTGAAACCGATTTCGTGGCCAAGAATGATGATTTCATGGCGCTGTCCAATGCGCTGGCCACGATGGTGCTGGAGCAGAACCCGGCTGATGTTGCTGCGTTGTCTGCGCTGTCCTACAACGGCACCACAGTGGAAGCCCGCCGTACCGAACTGGTGGGCAAAATGGGCGAGAACATGTCGGTGCGCCGTTTTGTGCGTTTGGCTGGGCAGGGCAAGTTCGCCAGCTATATCCATAGCAACAAGATCGGCGTGCTGGTTGATGTGTCCGGCGACGAAGCCGTTGCACGCGATATCGCCATGCACGTTGCGGCCTCCAAGCCGAAGTCGCTGGATGCGTCAGGTGTGCCGCAGGACCTGCTCGACACCGAGCGTCGTGTTGCGATCGAAAAAGCCAAGGAAGCCGGCAAGCCGGAAGCCATGCTGGACAAGATTGCCGAAGGCACCGTGCAGAAATTCCTCAAGGAAGTCACCCTGCTGTCGCAGCCTTTTGTGAAAGACGACAAGCAGAGCGTCGAGCAGGTACTGAAATCGAAAAACTCGCAGTGCCATGGCTTCGTGATGTACGTGGTGGGCGAAGGCATCGAAAAGAAAGTAAACGATTTCGCTGCTGAAGTGGCTGCTGCTTCCAAGGCCTGATTGAGTATGGCGCCCGTCCGTCGCATTCTGCTGAAGCTTTCCGGCGAAGCCCTGATGGGGCCGGACAGCTTCGGCTATCACGCTGAAACCATGGCTGGCTTCGTTACGCAGATTCGTGATGTGGTGACGGCGGGCGTGCAGGTCGGCATCGTGGTGGGGGGCGGCAATCTGTTTCGCGGCGCCACCGGTGCTTTGTCCGGCATGAACCGCGCCACAGCGGATTCGATGGGCATGCTGGCCACGGTGATGAATGCGCTGGCATTGAAGGATGCGCTGCTGCAGGCAGGTGTGGATGCACGGGTGCAGACTGCCGTGCATATTGCGCATGTGGGTGATGATTTTGAGCGTGATTCGGCCGTGCGCCATCTGGAAGCAGGTCGCGTCGTGATTTTTGGCGGTGGAACGGGCAACCCGTTTTTCACGACCGACACGGCAGCCGCATTGCGTGCAGCCGAGGTGGGCGCCGACCTGCTGCTGAAGGCGACCAAGGTTGATGGCGTTTACACTGCCGATCCCAAGAAAGACACGAATGCCACGCGGTATGAGACCTTGAGTTTTGATGAGGCTATCGCCAATAATCTGGGTGTACTCGACACGGCTGCTTTTGCACTCTGTCGCGAACAAAAACTGACCCTGGTCGTGTTCAATGTTTTCAAGCCGGGCGCACTGAAACGCGTGGTCATGGGTGAAAACGAAGGCACGCGCGTGACCTTAAGTTGAGGAGTTGAAATGGCTGAAACCAGCATCGCTGAAATCAAGCAATCCGCCGAACAGAAAATGGGCAAGTCGCTGGAAGCGTTGAAAAACGATCTGGCCAAGGTACGAACCGGACGTGCTCATACCGGCATTCTCGACCATGTGATGGTCGATTATTACGGTAGCCCGACGGCTGTGCCGCAGGTGGCAAACGTGTCGCTGGTCGACAGCCATACCCTGGGCGTGCAGCCGTGGGAAAAAAACATGGTGGCCAAAATCGAGAAAGCGATTCGCGATGGCGACCTGGGCCTGAATCCCTCCACTTACGGCGACATCATACGTGTGCCGATGCCTTCGCTGACCGAGGAACGTCGCCGTGACCTGATCAAGGTCGTGCGCAACGAGGCAGAAGGGGCGCGCGTTGCGATACGCAATATTCGCCGGGATGCCAATGGCAGCCTGAAAGACATGGCCAAGGACAAAACGGCAACCGAAGATGAAGAGCGTCGCACTCAGGATGAAGTGCAGAAGCTGACCGACAAATTCATCGGCGAAATCGACAAGATGCTGGCCGAAAAAGAGAAAGACCTGCTCGCAGTCTGAGCAGTTCAATGAGCCTGTTCGGCGTGTCTACCCGCACGAAACAAGAACCCCCATCCAGTTCCGATGTGCCACGACACATCGCCATCATCATGGACGGCAATGGCCGCTGGGCGAAGCGCCGGCTGATGCCGCGCGTGGCCGGACATCGCAAGGGCGTCGAGGCGTTGCGCGGCGTGATTCGCTCCTGCGCCGAGCGCGGCGTGTCGCACCTCACCGTGTTTGCCTTCAGCTCTGAAAACTGGCGGCGTCCCGAGGAAGAAGTCACCCTGCTGATGGAACTGTTCATGCGTGCGCTGGAAAATGAAGTGGCGCGCCTGCATGAAAACGAGATCCGGTTTCGTGTCATTGGCGATCTGTCCGGCTTCTCGGAGCGTATCCAGATTTTGATCCGTAATGCCGAAGCATTGACACGCAACAACACCCGCCTGACCTTTACCGTGGCCGCCAATTACGGTGGGCGCTGGGATATTGTGCAGGCCGTGAAGAAGCTGATGGAGAGTGGCACGGCAGCAGACGAGGTGAATGAAGCCGCATTGGCCCAACATCTCAGCATGGCTGAGATGTCCGAGCCTGATCTGTTCATCCGCACGGGGGGCGAACAGCGCATCAGCAATTTCCTGCTGTGGCAGCTGGCCTACACCGAGCTGCATTTTACCGATGCGCTGTGGCCCGACTTTGACGCGGCCGCGCTGGACGCGGCAATCGCATCCTATCGCACCCGCGAGCGCCGCTTTGGACGCACCAGTGAACAGGTGCGTACCGCATCATGAGCGCTTTCCGGATGTTGCGCCTATGACGCCTCTCCTCAGTCGGATCATGACTGCGGTTGCACTGATGGCAGTGTTTGTCCCGGCTGTGCTGTGGGCGCCCGCATGGTTGTGGGCGATCCTGATGGCTGTCGTGGTCGGGCTGGCTGCCTACGAATGGGCACAGCTGAGCCGGTTTTCTGCACTGTATGCGCGCATCTATGCAGCGCTGCTGACCGGCTGTGCATTGGTCCTGCCCTATCTGGCGGGGGCAGACTGGCCGGTTTTCCAGATGGGCCTGATCGTGCTGGCCATCGTGTTCTGGCTGCTCATCGCGCCGCTGTGGCTACTGGGGCACTGGCAGGCCACATCAGTCTGGATACGAAGCGGAGTTGGCGTTGTGCTGTTGTTGCCGACCTGGGCCGCACTGGTGTATCTGCATGCGCGTGGCCCCGGCTTTCTACTGGGTGTCATGGCGGTCGTCTGGATTGCCGATACGGCAGCCTATTTCGCCGGGCGTCGCTTTGGCCGCAACAAGCTTGCCCCCATCATCAGCCCCGGCAAGACCTGGGAAGGCGTGGCCGGTGCGTTTTGTGCGTTGGCTTTGTATGCAACTGCCTTGAGTGTGCTGCTCGGCATGCCGCTGCTGTCGTTGGGGCTGATGGTGTCCGGTCTGCTGTATCTGTCGGTGCTGGGTGATCTGTTTGAATCCTGGATCAAGCGTGTTTCCGGCATGAAGGACAGTGGCAACATCCTGCCCGGCCATGGCGGCGTACTTGACCGTATCGATGCATTGACCTCGACTTTGCCTATCGCTGCCGGCATGTTGATGTGGCTGGAGCAGGCTCAATGACGCCACGTGTGCTAACCGTTCTGGGCGCCACCGGCACCATCGGGGTCAACACGCTGGATGTGGTGGCGCGCCACCCCGGGCGCTTCGAGATTTTCGCCCTGACCGGTGCGACGCAGGTCGAGCGCATGTTCGAGCAGTGCCGTACCCATCGGCCGCGCGTGGCGGTGATGAGCGAGCCGGGCGCGGCTGCGGCATTGCGTGCACGGATTGTCGATGCGAAATTGCCGGTGACCGTGCTTGAAGGCGCGGACGCATTGACCGAGGTGGCAACCGCGCCGGAAGTGGACACGGTCATGGCCGCCATTGTTGGCGCGGCCGGATTGCCGCCCACGCTGGCTGCGGCCAGAACCGGCAAACGTATTTTGCTGGCGAACAAGGAAACGCTGGTGGTGTCCGGCCAGCTGTTCATGGACGCGATTGCTGCCAGCGGCGCCGAATTGTTGCCGATTGATTCCGAGCACAACGCGATATTCCAGTCGCTGCCGCGTGACTTCAATGGCGATTTTCAGCGCGCCGGCGTGAATGCCCTGTGGCTGACCGCATCCGGCGGACCGTTCCGCACATTGTCCGCCGAGGCGATTGCTGCCGCCACGCCTGCTCAGGCTGTGGCGCATCCCAACTGGGTGATGGGCAAGAAGATTTCAGTGGACTCGGCGAGCCTGATGAACAAGGGCCTCGAAGTCATCGAGGCGCGCTGGCTGTTCAATGCCCGCCCTGAACAGATCAAGGTGGTGGTCCACCCGCAAAGCATCGTGCATTCAATGGTCGAGTACGCCGACGGTTCGGTGATCGCGCAGATGGGCACACCCGACATGCGTACCCCGATTGCCTACGCGCTGGGCTTTCCCGAGCGCATCGACGCCGGCGTGCCTGCGCTGGAGTTGATGGGGCGTCAGCTCACCTTTGAGGCACCGGATACCGCACGCTTCCCCTGCCTGCAACTGGCCTTCGATGCGCTGCATACAGGTGGCAATGCTGCCGCCGTGTTGAATGCTGCCAACGAAGTCGCGGTGGCCCGCTTTCTGGATGGGGCGGCGCCATTTAACGCCATAGCGGCCAGTATTGCCCACGCGCTGGACGCACTTGCCAGCGGCGCGCAGCAGACGCTTGAAAGCCTGCTGGAAGCCGACCGGCAGGCACGCAGCGTGGCTGAGTCATATCTGGAGCGTTTGCACGCATGAGTGTGCTGCATACCGTGCTGTGGTTCCTGATTGCCATCGGCGTGCTGGTGGTGGTGCACGAATTTGGCCATTACCTTGCCGCGCGCTGGGCAGGCGTCAAGGTTCTGCGTTTCTCGGTTGGTTTTGGCAAACCCTTGTTGGTCCGCCGGGTTGGTCGCGACCAGACCGAATGGGTGCTGGCCGCATTGCCGTTCGGTGGCTACGTCAAGATGCTGGACGAACGCGAAGGTGAAGTGCCTGCTGCCGAAGCGCATCGCAGTTTTAACCGGGCCACGGTCTGGCGTCGTATTGGTATCGTCGCAGCCGGACCCGCCGCCAATTTTCTGCTGGCCATCGTATTTTATTGGGCGCTGTTCATGCACGGCTTGCCCGCATTGAAGCCGATGATTGGTGAGCCTCCCGCCGGCACGGTGGCGGCACAGGCCGGTTTGGTGGCGGGCGATGAAATTCGTCGCGTGAATGGCAATGACACGCCTTCTTTCCAGGACTTGCGGCTGAACCTGCTGCGCGCGGGGGTGGCAGGTGACACCATCAAGCTGGAACTGGCTGATGGCCGCCGCGTGCAGTTTAAGGCGCCGCCGCTCGAAACCGAAAATCTGGAGCGGGATACCTTGCAGCCGCTGGGTATCGTGCGATTTGACCCGGAGATCGCACCCGTCATCGGCAAGCTGCTGCCTGATGGTGCGGCAGCCCGGGCGGGTTTTCAGGCGGGCGACCGGCTGATCACGGTCAATGGTCAAAAGCTGGCGAACTGGCAGGACTGGGTGCAACTGGTTCGCCAGCATCCGGCCAAGCCGCTGCACATTGAATATGAACGGCAGGGCCAGTTCCAAACGCTGACCGTGGTGCCCGAGGCCGTCGATGAAGCCGGTCAACGTGTAGGCAAAATTGGCGCCGCTCCGCAGGTTGATGAATCGGTGCTGGCGGCGTTGATGACCGAAGTGCGCTACAACCCGATCGAGGCACTCTGGCAAGGCACAGTCAAGACCTGGGACATGAGCCTGTTCACGCTGGAGATGATGGGGCGCATGGTGACCGGGCAGGTGTCGTGGAAAAACCTGTCGGGTCCGCTGACGATAGCCGATTACGCCGGCCAGAGTGCGTCACTCGGATGGATCAGTTTCGTGGGCTTCCTCGCGCTGGTGAGCGTGAGCCTGGGGGTGCTGAATCTGCTGCCTGTCCCGCTACTGGATGGAGGGCACCTCATGTATTATGTGGCCGAAGTTTTCACCGGCCGTCCTGTGTCTGAGCGCACCATGGAAATAGGCGCCCGGATTGGCATGACGTTGCTGTTGCTATTGATGTCGTTTGCCCTGTTCAATGATTTGCAACGCCTGATAGGCGGATGAAAATGACCATGACACTGAATCGTTTGACGCTTGCACTGGCCGCCGTGTTCGCCGTGCAATCCGCACTGGCAGAAGAGCCCTTCGTCGTGAAGGACATCCGGGTCGAAGGCATCCAGCGCACCGAAGCCGGAACCGTATTCAGCTATCTGCCGGTCAAGGTCGGGGAAACAATGACCGACGAAAAAACGGCGGCGGCGATCAAGGCACTGTATGCCACCGGTTTTTTCAAGGATGTCCGGCTGGAAGCACGCGATGGCGTGGTGATTGTGACCGTCGAAGAGCGCCCTTCGATTTCCAAGATCACCCTGTCCGGCATCAAGGAGTTCTCCGAAGAGGATTTGAAGGCAGGGTTGAAGCAGACGGGTCTGGCTGAGGGCCGCGTACTGGATCGCGCGCTGCTGGACAAGGCGGAACAGGAACTGCAGCGTCAATATTTCAACCGGGGCAAATACGCGGTCGAGATCAAGTCCACGCTGACGCCACTGGAGCGCAATCGTGTTGCCGTGCAGTTCGATGTGGTTGAGGGCGACAGTGCCAGAATCCAGCAGATCAGCATCGTAGGCAACAAGGCTTTCAAGGAAAAAGACCTGCTGGGCCAGCTGACCTCGACCACCCCCGGCTGGCTGACCTGGTATACCAAGAACGACCAGTATTCCAAATCGCGCCTGGGGGGGGACATCGAGGCGCTACGCTCGTTCTATCTCAATCGCGGCTACATTGAATTCAACGTCGACTCCACGCAGGTGTCGATTTCACCCGACAAGCAGGGCATCTATATCACCATCAACGTGACGGAAGGGCCGCAGTACAAGATATCCGACATCAAGCTGGCAGGGCAGATGCTGGTCCCGGAAGCCGAATTGCAGAAGCTCATCACGATCAAGCCGGGTGAAGTTTTCGCGCGGGATCAACTGACCGA
>CAYGMS010000080.1:0-4599 GCA_964350905.1 uncultured Thiobacillus sp.
GGGCTGTTCGTTGCGGCGGGCCGTGTAAGCGGCCCTGGGCGTCAGCCTGGCACGGTGCCGCGCTATCATGCGGTCGTTATTGTTCTGTTTCTCTTGAATATGCTGGTGCTTGGCGTTGAATCCTCCTGCGATGAAACTGGTGTCGCGCTATATGACAGCACGCGCGGTCTGCTGTCGCACGCACTATATTCGCAGATCGCAATGCACAACGAATATGGCGGAGTGGTGCCGGAACTGGCGTCGCGTGACCATATTCAACGGGTGCTGCCCTTGACGAGACAGGTGCTCAGCGAGAGTGGGTGCACACTGGCCGATCTCGATGGCATTGCCTATACGCAGGGTCCGGGCCTTGCCGGCGCCTTGCTGGTGGGGGCGGGGATGGCGCGCGCACTGGCGTTTGCACTCGATATCCCCGCCGTGGGCGTGCACCACCTCGAAGGTCACATGCTGTCGCCGCTGATTTCCGATACGCCGCCCGAGTTCCCATTCGTGGCCTTGCTGGTGTCGGGTGGCCATACGCAGTTGATGCTGGTGTCGGGTGTCGGGCGCTATACCTTGCTGGGCGAGACGCTGGACGATGCAGCGGGCGAGGCGTTCGACAAGACCGCGCAGTTGCTGGGACTGGGCTATCCTGGCGGGCCGGCGTTGTCGAAGCTGGCCGCAACAGGAGATGCCGCACGCTTTAGTTTGCCGCGTCCGATGTTGCATTCAGGTGACCTTGATTTCAGTTTCAGTGGCCTCAAAACAGCGGTGCTGACGCTGGTGCGCAAGGAAGGTCTGGAACATGCGGCCGATATTGCAGCTGCGTTCCAGACGGCGGCGGTGGAGGTGCTGGTACGCAAGAGCCTGGCTGCTTGCGAGCAAAGTGGTGCAGTCCGGCTGGTGGTTGCGGGCGGAGTGGGTGCTAACGCTCACCTGCGTGAGCAACTCACAGGCGCGGCAGGCAAACGGGGCATTGCGGTGTTTTATCCGCGCATGGAGTTCTGCACCGACAACGGTGCGATGATCGCCTACGCCGGGGCGCAACGGATGGTGCACGCGCAAACGGATCTGACTTTTGCGGTCAAGCCGCGCTGGGATCTGGCGACGCTCGAGGCGGTGTAAGCGCGGCAAATCGCGCGGAGGCGTTATTGCTAGAACATGGGGTAGGCGTCACGCAAGGTCTTGAGCCATTTCTCGCTGCCCGTGAGCTGTGCAATCTGCTCGGGGAACAACAAAAATCCCACCAGCATGGCCATCAGGCATACCAAAACCAGCGTACCGAAAATGCTGACCGGCCTCAGTACGCCCCAGTAGCGGCTGACCAGAAACAGCGTGTCTTTTTTATGCTCCGACATCGACAGCCAGCGCCGCAGCAATCTGACGGCCAGGTAGGCAGCATAGCCGCCCGCCAGTGAAGCAAACACGATGCGGAAGATGGCAAAGACATCGAAATCGCCGCCGATATACTGGTGATACAGCCAGGACACAAAACCCAGCGACAGCGACGCCAGGATGGCGATGGCGACGTTGATGAAGAGGCGCCGCCGTTCGCGTGCGAGGTCGCGCTGGCGCTCGATGAAAAAGCTGTCGATCTCGTGCTTGAAGTATTCGACCTTTTCCTGCACCAGGACGGAAATCTCGGATTTGGCATGGACGATGCGTTCGTCCATCAGCGCGCCTAACTTTTCGCCGGCGTAGTCGACTAACTCGCGCACATCGTCCTTGGTGAACTGACGCTGTGCATGAATTTCGTCGGAAATCTTGTCGAGCTTGGCGTCGATTTCCTGGCTGGCGTTCCAGATGACGTCCTTGAGTTCAGTGCCAGCCTGCGATACACCGTCTTTGACGACATCGGACAGCCGCTCTCCCGCGCGGTCGATCGCGTTACGCGAGACCTCGGCCAGGCTGTCTTTCGCGTGATCGATGGTTTTTTCGAACATGGCCATAGTCTAAGTTTAGCTGGGCTGGGTCATGAGCGGCCGCCGATGCGCCCTTCCTCGCCATTGACCAGCTTGATCAGGTTGCTTTTATGACGGTAGACCAGCAGCAGGGTGATCACCAGCACCGCTATGGTGGTGTCATTCCACTTCATCAGCAAACCGGCGTAGACTGGGGCGAGCACTGCGGTGGTCAGTGCCGAGAGTGAGGAAATACGGAATATCGCGGCCATGAACAGCCAGGTGGCCAGACAGGCCAGCCCCAGCCAGGGGTTCAGCCCGACCAGTACGCCGAATGCGGTGGCAACACCCTTGCCGCCCTTGAAGCCGAAAAATATCGGGAACAGGTGGCCGATAAACACCGCCAGCGCGCATAACAGCACCACGTCATCAGCCAGGCCAAATTGCGGGGCCAGTGCGCGTGCCAGCACCACGGCGACCCAGCCCTTGAGCGCGTCACCCAGCAGGGTCAAAACGGCGGCAGCCTTGCGTCCGCTGCGCAGAACATTGGTTGCGCCGGGATTGCCCGAGCCGAAGCCGCGCGGGTCGGGCAGGCGCATGGCGCGGCTGACGATGACGGCAAACGACAGCGAACCCAGCAGATAAGCAACGGCAATAAACAGCAGTGTGATCATAAGTCAGTAAAATGGCGGGTTTGGGTTGTGCCCGTGGATGGGCGGCGCCGTCAATATTAAAGCGGTAGACATTAAAACAATGGATATTTTATTTTTGCGGGACTTTCGTCTCGATCTGATTATCGGCATATACGAGTGGGAACGCAAAGTCCCGCAGCCGGTGCGGCTTGACCTGGAAATCGGGCTGCCCAACAGCAAGGCAGGCGGCACCGACAATGTGGCCGACACCATCGACTATGGTGCAGTGGCCAACCGGGTGAAGGCGTACCTGCATGACGCCCCGCAGCCGATCACGCTGGTTGAATCGGTGGCCGAGCACGTGGCCGCCATTGTGCGGAATGAATTTGGTGCGCCGTGGGTGAAAATCTCCGTCACCAAGCTTGCCATCGTACCGGGCATCAAGGAGCTGGGGATCACCATCGAGCGCGGCACGCGCCTGTGAGTCCGGGGCAGCGTGATTCTTGAGCAGGTTGTCGCCGGTCAGGCTGCGGGTGCGGCGGTCATTCTGCTCACCGCGTATGTCATTCGCGGCATCACCGGTTTTGGCTCGGGACTGATTGCGGTGCCTTTGCTGGCGCTGTTTCTGCCGCTGAAATTTGTCGTGCCCCTGGTGCTGCTGCTGGATTTCACCGCATCGATCGTGATTGGTGGCTTTAACTTCAAGCGTGTGAAATGGGGCGAGATCGGGGTGTTGATTCCGTTTGGCCTGATCGGCGTGGTGTTGGGCACCAACCTGCTGATGAACCTGCCACAAGAACCCATGCTGATCACGTTGGCTGCGTTTGTTTTTATTTTCGCACTGCGTAGCCTGTTCAATATTCATGGAGAAAAATTGGCTTCGCGTGGCTGGGCCGTGCCAGCCGCACTGACCGGCGGCACGGTGGGCGCGCTGTTTGGCACCGGCGGCCCGCCGTATGTCATTTATCTGAGCCACCGCATTCACAACAAAAGCGATTTGCGTGCGACGTTGTCGGCCCTGTTTTTTACCGAGGGCCTGATGCGGATCATCAGCTTTCTGATTGCCGGGTTATTGGTGAGCAGCACGGTATGGCTGGCTTATTTTGCCGCGTTGCCGCTGGTGCTGGGTGCGCTTTATCTGGGTGGTCGCGTGCATGTTGGACTGGCGCCATCACAGATGACACGGCTGGTCGGTGTATTGTTGCTGGTGTCGAGCGTGTCATTGTTATTCAAGGCCCTGAACACATGAATGAACTTGAGTCCCTGTATTTTCAATCCGTGTCGTTTACCGGCATGGCGCCGGGTGCGCGCCTCATCGTGCTGGGCGCGGTGCACGGCAACGAAACCTGCGGCACCCAGGCGATCCGTCGCGTGATCGGCGAGATCGAATCCGGACAGCTGACCCTCCATGCCGGCAGCGTCACCTTCGTACCCATCACCAACCCCCTGGCGTATGTGCGGCAGCAGCGCATGGGCGATCGCAACCTCAATCGCAATCTGGTGCCAACCGACGAACCGGTCGAGTTCGAAGACCGCATTGCCAACTGGCTGTGCCCGCTGCTGGCGCAACATGATGCGCTGCTCGATTTGCATTCGTTTCACACGGCAGGCCAGCCGTTTGTCATGCTCGGGCCGGAAGACAATACGGGCTCGCTGGAGCCCTTTGCTCGCTCGGCCGAGGAAACGGCGCTGGCGTTGCGGCTGGGCGTTCATCGCTTCGTCGATGGCTGGCTCGATACCTATGCAGCGGGCGTCGCACGCCGTTTGGCAGCTGGTGTATCAGCACGCGAGGCCGATGTGCACTATGGTGTCGGCACCACTGAGTTCATGCGGGCGCAGGGCGGCATTGCGCTCACGCTCGAGTGTGGCCAGCATGACGATCCTGCTGCGCCGGATGTGGCCTATCGGGCCATTCACAATACGCTGGCCCACTTGCGACTGGTTTCCGCGCCGGCGCCGATGGCCGTGAGCGATACCGAGGCGTTGCGCCTGTATGAGGTCATCGACCGTGCCCATGCCGACGACCAGTTTGCCCGCGCCTGGTCCAGCTTTGATCCTGTGCGCGCGGGGGAGGTCATCGGCGTGCG
>CAYGMS010000080.1:4699-8727 GCA_964350905.1 uncultured Thiobacillus sp.
GGGCGCGTGCCATTGCCCATGGTGTTGCACCCAATGATGACTATAACCAGGGCTTGGCGCATGCTTTGCGCGAAAACTGGCCAGCCATGTATAAGGATTTCCGGCATTACTGCCATACCACGCATCCCAAGTCCGGGACGATGTGGTCGTGGGCGGGCGCGGACGGCAAGCAGGTGGTGTCGCTGTTCACCCAGGACGCTGCGTACGATCACGGCGCCAAGCCGGGCCGGGCTTCAGCCGAAAACATCAATCACGCTTTGAAAGCCCTGCGCAAATGGGTCGAAGCCGAGGGTGTGGCCAGCCTAGCGCTGCCGCGACTGGCGACTGGCGTGGGCGGAATGGACTGGGCCGAGGTATCGGCACTCATCGAGAAACATCTGGGTGATCTGGCCATCCCGGTCTATGTCTATGTGGCCTACCATCAGGGCGAGTCGGCCAGCGAGCCGGCCTGACACATTGGTCCATGGGCCAGGAAATCAGCCTCACGCATTTTTCGGACGCAGACTTTCAGCAATTTCACGAAAGACTGTCTGACGAAACGGCCGGCCTGCGACGGTTTGCGGAGGCCGGCGGCTTTTCCGACACGCGTTTCATCGCAGGCTTCGAACTGGAAGCCTGGCTGCTGGATCACGCTGGCCTGCCGAACCCGGTCAATGAAGCCTATTTGCGCACGCTGAATGACCCGTTGGTGGTACCGGAGCTTTCGCGTTTCAACGTGGAACTGAATGCAGCGCCGATTGAAGTGGGAGCGGGGGTGTTGTATGCGATGGAAGCGTCACTGAATGCGACCTGGGGACGCTGCCAGCAGGTGGCGCATGGCATGGACGCGGTGCTGGCGATGATCGGAATTTTGCCGACCATCCGCGAGTCCGATCTCTGCCTGGAAAATATCTCGGCAATGAAGCGCTTTGACGCGCTCAATGCGCAGGTGCTGCAGCAGCGCAATGGCGAGCCCATTCATATCGACATTCAGGGGCGGGATCATTTGCAGTCCCGGCGTCCTGATGTGATGCTCGAAGCCGCCACCACTTCATTCCAGTTGCACTTGCAGGTGCCATTTGAACAGGCCACAGACTATTTCAACGCGACCTTGCAGACCTGTGCGCCGCTATTGGCCGCTGGGGTGAACTCCCCTTTGCTTTTTGGTCAGCGGTTGTGGCAGGAAACACGTGTTCCGCTATTCGAACAGTCGGTTGAAGTGGGGGGATATCAAGGCTTGGCCGAGCCATCGATCAGGCGGGTGACATTTGGCCGGGACTATGTGGCTGACAGCCTGCGGGAATTGTTCGAGGAAAATCTTGAGCAGTATCCGGTATTGTTGCCCGTGCTGCTGGATGATGATCCTGAGCGCTTTCCCCATGTGCGTCTGCACAATGGCGCCATCTGGCGCTGGGTGCGCCCATTGATCGGATTTGACGCGGAAGGGCATGCCCACATGCGGCTGGAGCAGCGGGTGTTGCCGAGCGGCCCCACGGTGCTGGATATGGTGGCGAATGCCGCGTTCTATTATGGTCTGGTGCATGCGCTGGTCAGGCAGGGTGAGCATGGGCCGCGCAGCCTGAGCTTTGCCGATACGCGCCACAACTTTTATGCGGCGGCGCGCCACGGCCTGGATGCCGAACTGGCATGGCAGGGTGGCGCTCGCCAGCCTGCCCGTTCCCTCATTCTGGAAACCTGCCTGCCGCTGGCGCACCAGGGCCTGCAGGCATTTGGCCTGTCGGGTGTTGAAATCGACCGCTACCTCGACGTGGTGGAAACGCGTACGCGTTCAGGCCAGACCGGTGCGCAATGGCAGCTGCAACAACTGGAAGCAGCCAATGGAAATGTGCTTCGCATGATGAACGACTACCTCGAAAACCAGCGCTCCGGTGCGCCCGTGCATGAGTGGCCCATCGGATGCTGAACCAGTATGCATCCCTGCCGGAAGGCTTGCTCGACCTGCCCGCGTCACGGCTGGGCGAGGTGCTGGCCGGCCCGGCGCTGATCCATCTGCCGGGCCGGCGCCAGCCGCCCCTGTTCGTGTCGGTATTGCTGCACGGCAACGAAGATACCGGCTGGCTGGCTGCGCAGTCGGTGCTGAAAAAATATGCGGATACTGAATTGCCGCGTGCGCTGTCGCTATTTATCGGCAACATCGACGCGGCACGCTCGGGTTTGCGCCGGCTCGATGGCCAGCCGGATTACAACCGGGTGTGGCCTGGCGGTGAAGACGCACCTTCGGAGGAGTCGGCCATGATGCAGCAGGTGGTCGATGCGATGCGCGCCCGCGGCGTGTTTGCCAGCGTCGACATCCACAACAACACCGGCCTCAATCCGCATTACGCCTGTATCAACCGGCTGGAGCAGAACTTCCTGCATCTGGCCACGCTGTTTTCGCGCGTGGTGGTGTATTTCATCCGACCGCGTGGCGTGCAATCGGCTGCCTTTGCCGAGTTGTGCCCGTCGGTCACGGTTGAATGTGGCAAGCCCGGCATGCCCGAAAGTGTCGCGCATGCCGCCGAATTCATGGAAGCCTGCCTGCATTTGTCCGAGTTCCCGGTACATCCGGTCGCGCCGCATGACATTGACTTGTTTCATACCGTGGCCACGGTCAAGGTTCCGGAGCATGTGAGCTTTGGGTTCAATGCGCCGGAAGCTGACATCAACTTCGTGCCCGAGCTTGATCACTTCAATTTCCGCGAACTGGACCGGGGCATCCATCTGGGACAGATGCGCCCGGACAGTTCAGCCAGATTGCTGGTGGTGGACGAGGACGGCGAGGACATTGGCGACCGCATGTTCGATTATCAGCGCGGAGAAATTGCGCTCAAGCAGCGCCTGATGCCCGCCATGCTGACGCGTGACGAACGCGTGATTCGTCAGGACTGCCTGTGCTATCTGATGGAACGGCTGAAGATGCCGTAGGGCGGAGGCTTATCCGCGTGGATGGTGCTGGGCGTGCAACAGCTTCATCCGTTCGCGTGCCACATGCGTGTAGATCTGCGTGGTGGATATGTCGCTGTGACCGAGCAGCATTTGCACCACCCGCAGGTCGGCACCGTGGTTCAGCAAATGGGTGGCAAAGGCGTGGCGTAGCGTATGCGGCGACAACGGGCGCGTAATGCTGGCGCTGCGCGCCCGACGTTTGATCAGATACCAGAATGCCTGCCGCGTCATGCCGTCCCCGCGGGCGGTGACGAATACGGCATCAGAGAGCTGTTTGCCCAGCAGCAGCGGGCGCGAATCCGCCAGATAACGCTTGAGCCACACAACCGCTTCCTCGCCCAGCGGTACCAGTCGGTCCTTGTTGCCCTTGCCCGTCACCCGCAGCACGCCGTCGTTCACGTTCACCGCCGTCAGTTTCAGGCCCACCAGTTCCGATACCCGCAAGCCAGTCGCGTACAGTGTTTCCAGCATGGCGCGGTCGCGCAGCCCCAGTGGCGTATCGGTGTCGGCGCTGTCGAGCAGGCGTTCCACATCGGCCTCGGTCAGCGTCTTGGGCAGCGAACGCGGCAGCTTGGGGCTGTCGAGGTTGAGCGTGGGGTCGGCGGCGATCAGGTTTTCGCGCAAGAGATATCGATAAAAGCGCTTCAAGGCCGAGGTGTAGCGCGCGGCGCTGCGCGGCTGCGCGTGCTGTGCAAAACGCCATGCCAGATAGGCTTCGACATCACCCGATACGGCATCGCTCAAGCCCTGCTTGTGTTCTTTTTCCAGCCAGGCGCCAAAGGCAGTCAGGTCGCGTCGATACGCCGCCAGCGTCAGGTTCGCCAACCCGTCTTCCAGCCATAGATGATCGCAAAACCGGTCAATCAGCGCATCGTTCATGGCTGTGTGCGCGCATCCTCTTCATGTGCCAACAGCCAGGTTTTTACATCCAGCGGGGCGCCCGAAGATGCGTGCATGAACCCGCCCAATCCACTGGCCGCCACCACGCGATGGCAGGGGATGATGATCGGCAAAGGGTTCGAGCCACATGCCTGGCCCACCGCGCGGGCCGCTGTGCCAAGCTGCTTTGCCAATGCGCCATAGGTTATGGGTTGGCCAGCCGG
>CAYGMS010000081.1:0-2126 GCA_964350905.1 uncultured Thiobacillus sp.
AGGTCAGCATCAAGGGTTGGGACGAAGCAGGCGCGCGCAGTCTGTTTGAAACTGCAGCGGCCTGACGGTCCGGCGGTGGCCTGATAGAATCTGCAACACTTCAAAAACAAGCAATCCATTTTAATTCGGGGGAAAACATGGCATCCGTCAATAAAGTCATACTGGTCGGCAACCTGGGGCGCGACCCCGACATGCGCTATCTGCCCAGCGGAGAAGCCGTCGCCAATCTCGCCATTGCCACCACCGACAAATACAAGGACAAGTCCGGCCAGATGGTCGAGCAGACCGAATGGCACCGTGTCAGTTTCTTTGGCCGCACGGCCGAAGTGTGCGGCCAGTACCTGAAAAAAGGTGGCCAGGTTTACGTCGAAGGTTCGATCCGCACCCGTAAATACACCGACAAGGAAGGCGTCGAGAAATACGCGACTGAAATTCGTGGTGATCGCATGCAGATGCTGGGAAGCAAGGGTGGCGGCGGCATGGCCAATATGGACGATGGCGGTTATGACCAGTCGCCCCCGCCCCAGCGCAGCCAGCCGGCCAAGGCCCCAGCCTCGGCACAGCGCCCCGCCAGCAGCGGGTTTGACGACATGGATGACGATATTCCTTTCTAATTGGTACGGTCGTGGGCCGTTCATCCCACGAATTCATATAACGATACGGAGAAGACCCAGTGCGCCACGCGCGCTGGCATACGGTGAACAGCAATCCACAGACAAGCCTGGATGTGTTGGGACGGACGCTCTTGTTGAGCGGCGGCCTGGCATGCTCCGGGTGGGTATGGGGTGGCGTCACCGAATCGGACTTTTTCGACGACATGCCGGTTGTGCTGTCGGTGTCCAGGATGTTGCAACCGGTCAACGAAACGCCTGCCGCTGTCACCGTCATCGACCGCGACATGATCCGCGCCTCCGGCTTTCGCGACATCCCCGACCTGTTGCGCCTGGTGCCGGGGTTTTCGGTCGCCTACACCCGCGACAACACCTGGGCGATCGGCTACCACGGCATGGCCGACGCGTTTTCACGGCGTTTCCAGGTGCTGGTGGATGGCCGTTCCATTTACGGTTCCGCCTATGGCGCGGTCAACTGGGGCGAGCTTCCTCTGGCGATCGACGACATCGAGCGCATCGAGGTGGTGCGCGGCCCCAATGCCGCGACATACGGCGCCAATGCGTTTCTGGCCGTCATCAACATCATTTCCAAGGACCCGAGCCAGACGCCGGGCGCATTCGTGTCCGCGCAATATGGCGAGCAGGGCATGTCCGGTCTGACCGCCCGTTATGGCGGAGGCGATGGCGACCTGCGCTACCGGCTGACCTTTTCGGCACAGACCCGCGACCGCTTCGAGACGGATGCGATCGATAACATCACGCCGGTCAAGCTGTTTGAGGAAACGCAGACTTATTTTGTGAACGGGCGGGCGGATTACCGGGTTTCGGCAACGGATGAAATCAGTTCGCAGTTCGGCCTGACGGTGGGCGACTGGCAGGCGGGCCATTCGGGTAATCCGGAAGAACCCGGCGGACAGGACGTGTCCGCGCAGCATTTTCAATTTAAATATCGGCGTGCATACAATGCCGATGATGAATGGATGGTGCAGGCGTATTTCAGTCGCAATAACCTGGATTCGGCCAACCAGCCGGAGCTTTGCTTCGATACTGTCGCGCACAAACCGGTCGTATGCCCCGGCGGTTTACCGTCTCCGCCCAGATATGCCGGAATCGGACAACAGCTTGAAGCCGGCATCGACCAGTTGCAAACGCGGCTCAATCTTGAATTCCAGCTGAACCGGCGGCTGGCGCCTGATTGGCGGATGTCCCTGGGGGCCGAGGTCAGGCACGAAGCGGTGGAAAGCCAGCGCTATTTCGGTACGCAAGACACGCTGGACGGCACCCTCGGACGCGCCTACGTCAACCTGGAATGGCGGGCGCGTTCCGATCTGCTGCTGCAGGGCGGCGCGATGCTGGAACACCACTACTTTACCGGTGCCGACGTTTCACCCCGCGCGGCGCTCAACTACACGCTGGCCGAGGGGCACACACTGCGCCTGAATGTCTCGCAGGCCTATCGCTCGCCCACCTTCTTCGAGCAGAAGGGGAATCTGGCCTATTACACGACGGACGGAG
>CAYGMS010000081.1:2226-4847 GCA_964350905.1 uncultured Thiobacillus sp.
CCGCGTTGCGGCTGTCGGCGCAGTATGCGCGCGCCTTTATCGAGGCGGACCCAGGCATCGACAGGGATCTGACCCAATCAGCACCCCGCAATACCTTCAGCCTGCTGGCGCGTTATGACCTGGGGCAGGGCTGGACCGCCAGTACCGGCGTGTATCGATCGGGACGCATGAAATGGTTATCCGAGGGCGATATCACTCAGACCTTCACGCGTTGGGATGCCCGTCTTGCGCGTCGTTGGAACTGGCAGGGACGCGCAGTGGAAGCTGCGGTTGTGGGCCAGAACCTGGGTGAGGATTACAGCGAGTTTCGTCAGGAAAACCTGTTTAGCCGCCGTGTGTATGGCAGCCTGAGTTTCGCCTGGTGACCATCAGGTCGGCGCTCTCCCGGTAGAATCATAATCTTCGACCTTAAGCTTGCGCGGGGGCATTCGCCCATGTGTGCTTCAAGTATTGATACCAATAAAAACAGTCATTATGGGTACACAGCGCGTGTTGACCTCAGGTTGGCTCGCACGGAGGAGACGAAGAACAAACATGGCGAGACTCACATCAGATCAGCGTTGGATCAGGGTGCGCGCGCTGCTTGCAGGTGGTTGCTGGTTTGCGGCTCATGTTGCCCAGGCAGCTGTGACCGAATCCGATTATTTCGAAGAACTGCCCATTGTCCTGTCCGTGTCGCGACTGTCGCAATCAGTGAGTGAGGCGCCCGCTGCCGTTACCGTCATCGATCGGGGCATGATCCGGGCGTCCGGATTTCGCGATATCCCTGATTTGCTGCGGCTTGTACCGGGATTTTCGGTGGCCTATACGCGTGACAACACCTGGGCTGTGGGATACCACGGCATGGGCGATGCCTATTCGCGCCGGCTGCAGGTGCTGATGGACGGGCGCTCGATTTACAGTCCACATTTCGGCGCGGTGTACTGGAGTGACCTGCCATTGTCGATTGATGACATCGAGCGCATCGAGGTGGTGCGCGGTCCCAATGCTGCCGTACATGGTGCCAATGTCTTTGCTGCAGTCATCAACATCATCACCAGAACGGCCGCGCAGGTGCCGGGCAGTAGCGTGTCGCTGCAGGTGGGTGAACAGTCCATGCGCGGCCTCACCGTTCGCCATGGCGGTGGCGACGCCAGCCTGCGTTATCGCCTTACTGCCTCGGCCCGTGAACACGACCGCTTCGAGCGGAACGTCGATTTCAAGGCCGCGGCCGACAATGGCCAGTATTTTGAAGCCGGCAAGACCTATTTTGTCAACGGCCGCATGGACTGGCAACTGACGCCCGATTCCGATGTGATGGCGCAGTTCGGGGTGTCGCAGGGCGACTGGCAGGCGGGACGGTCACTGGTCGATCAAAGCGACGCGAGGCGATTGCTTGAGCCAAGCGAGCAGGATTCGCGTGCGCTCTATTTGCAACTGGCTTACCACAAGGTTGAATCCACCCAACGCGAGTGGAAGGTTCAGGCCTATTACGCCCGCAACCGTTTTGATGCCGACCTGCGGCTCGACCTGAATTACATCAACCCCGCCTTCGGTGTGTTGCTTCTGGACCAGTATTTGTTGCAGACACGTAGCAACATCGAATTGCAGGTGAATGAGCAGTGGACGCCTGAACTGCGCGGGGTGTGGGGTGGTGAGGTGCGACAGGAAACAGTCAATAGCCCGCATAACTACAATTCCGGCAAGACCTTTAGCGGGATGCTTGCACGTGCGTTCGGCAACCTGGAGTGGCGCGCGCATGAACGCGTATTGCTGCACGCTGGCGCGATGCTGGAACATCACTACTTTTCCGATTACGACATTTCGCCCCGATTGGCAGCCAGCTTCACGCTGGCGCCTGGGCATGTTGTCCGTATGGGTATTTCGCGTGCCTACCGCTCGCCAACCTTCTTCGAGGAGCGTGGCAACCAGGTGTATCTGCAGGAATCTGGCAGCGTGCTTGACGTATTCACCGTACCCTCGGACGGCCTCGTGCCCGAACGGGTGCTTTCGCGCGAAATCGCCTATGTGGGTGTGTGGCGGCCAGCGCGGCTTGAGTTCGACGTGCGATTGTTCGACGACCGCATCGACAATTTCATAGGTATTGAACGCGCCGACTACGACCCATCTGACGGGTTGTTTCCCGGACGCTCGCGCGAATTCAAGTACAGCAATATCGGTAAGGCCACCTCCCATGGCGGTGAATTTCAGCTACGCTGGCGGCCGAGCCAGGCACTGGATGTGAGCGCACACTACGCCCGCACTTTTCTTGGCACCAATACTTCCGAGCCGGGTTTTAATAGGGACATTCCTAAGTCGGCGCCGCGCAATAGCTACGGCCTGCTCGCCCGCTATCGCCTGAGCCACGGCTGGGAGACCAGTTTGTTTGCACAGCGTAGCGACGCGCAGAAATGGCTCAGCCCGGGCGACGAAACCGAAGCCTTCAACCGTGTGGACGTACGCCTGGCACGCCGTTGGAACTGGCAGGGACACGAAGTGGAAGCGGCTGTGGTCGGGCAGAACCTGGGGGATGATTATCAGGAGTTCCGCGACACCAATGTCTTCAGCCGCCGTGTTTACGGCAGCCTGAGCCTGGCCTGGTAGCGGCGCAGGCTCTTGAACCCCGGCGATTTGCCGCCAGA
>CAYGMS010000081.1:4947-6420 GCA_964350905.1 uncultured Thiobacillus sp.
TGAGCCTGGCCTGGTAGCGGCGCAGGCTCTTGAACCCCGGCGATTTGCCGCCAGACAAGGTATGTGCACCCGGTGCTGTTGGGCGCTTGGCCTTGGCTCTTTGGGTACTTGTGCCCGTCGTTTGGGTATAATCCCGCAACTTATTGATTGTCGGAGAATTTAATGCCGATTTACGCTTATAAATGTGGGTCCTGCGGCTTTGCCGAGGACGAGATGCAAAAAGTGTCCGACGCGCCGCTGACGGTGTGCCCGTCGTGCGGCAAGGCTGATTACGTCAAGCAGGTGACGGCGGCCGGGTTTGCGCTGAAGGGAAGCGGCTGGTACGCCACCGATTTCAAGGGCGGCAACAGCAAGCCTGCCGAAACCAAGGCTGAAGCGCCGTCCCCAGCCTGCGGCACCGGCGCGTGCCCGGCGTGTAACTGACAGGAGCATGGCCAATCAGGAAGCGGGCGGTGCAAGCCGTCCGCTTCTTTGTTTTTGATTGAATGTCGCTGCCGCTCACGAATTGCTCATGAAACGTTATTTTATTACCGGACTACTGATCTGGGTGCCGCTGGGGATCACCCTGTGGGTGCTCGATCTGTTGATCGGCACCATGGACCAAAGCCTGACGGTGCTGCCGCTCGAATGGCAGCCCAAGGCCTGGCTGGGGATGCGGATTCCAGGGCTGGGCGTCATTCTGACGCTGCTGGTGATTCTGCTCACTGGCATGTTCGGCGCCAACTTCTTTGGCCAGAAGATCATCGACTTCTGGGAGCGCCAGCTCACCCGCATTCCTATAGTGAAATCCATCTACGGCAGCGTCAAGCAGGTGTCCGATACCCTGCTGTCGGGCAATGGTCATGCGTTTCGCAAGGTGTTGCTGGTGCGCTACCCGCATCCGCAGGCGTGGTCGATGGCATTTCAGACCAATGTGCCGGACGAGGTGGTGCGTGTGCTGTCAGATGAGTATGTGGCCGTGTTCATTCCCACCGCGCCGAGCCCGGTCAACGGATTTTATTTTTTTGTGAAAAAGGGCGAGGTCATCGAACTGGATGTATCGGTTGACCGCGCGTTGAAATACATCGTCTCAATGGGGGTCGCTTCAGGTGAAGTGCGCCCCGGAACGCAATAGGCTTAATTAGGAAAGAACGCATGCGTACTCATTACTGTGGTGGCGTGACCGCCGCCGATATCGGCAACACCGTCACCCTGTGCGGCTGGGCGCACCGTCGGCGCGACCACGGTGGCGTGATCTTCATCGACCTGCGCGACCGCGAAGGCATGATGCAGGTGGTGATCGATCCCGACACGCCGGAAGCGTTCAAGCTGGCCGAAGAGGTGCGTTCCGAGTTTGTGCTGAAGATCGAGGGTTTGGTGCGCGCGCGTCCTGCCGGCACCGAAAACCCCAACATGCCTACCGGCATGGTCGAGATGCTGACCAAAAAGCTGGAGGTGCTGAACCCTTCGCTGACGCCGCCGTTCCAGATCGAC
>CAYGMS010000081.1:6430-8715 GCA_964350905.1 uncultured Thiobacillus sp.
AACGAAAACATCCGCCTGCAGTATCGCTACCTCGACCTGCGCCGCGAACCGATGCAGAAGAACATGCGCCTGCGCTATCGCGTTTCCAAGATCATGCGCGATTACCTCGACGCCAACGGCTTCATGGAAATCGAAACCCCGATGCTGACGCGCTCCACGCCCGAAGGCGCGCGCGACTATCTGGTGCCGAGCCGTGTTCACGACGGCATGTTCTATGCACTGCCGCAGTCGCCGCAGTTGTTCAAGCAGTTGCTGATGGTGGCGGGCTACGACCGCTATTTCCAGCTCACCAAGTGCTTCCGCGACGAGGACCTGCGGGCCGACCGCCAGCCTGAGTTCACGCAAGTCGATTTGGAGACCTCCTTCCTCGGCGAAGAAGAAATCATGGGCCTGGTCGAGGGCATGATCCGCGACATGATGAAGCGTGCGCAGGATACTGACCTGCCCACGTCTTTCCAGCGCATGACGTATCACGAGGCGATCAATCGCTACGGCTCCGACAAGCCCGACATGCGGGTGACGCTGGAAATCGTCGATGTCGGCGACGCGATGAAAGACGTGGCGTTCAAGGTGTTTTCCGGCCCGGCCAACGACCCCAAGGGCCGCGTCGCCGCCCTGCGCATTCCCGGTGGTGCGTCGCTCAGCCGCAGCGAAATCGACGGCTACACCGAGTTCGTCAAGATCTACGGCGCCCGCGGCCTGGCCTATATCAAGGTCAACGACGTGACGCAACTGAATGAAACCGGCCTGCAGTCGCCCATCGTCAAGAACCTGTCCGAAGACGCGTTGCGCGCCGTGATGGAACGCAGCGGCGCGCAGAACGGCGACCTGATCTTCTTCGGCGCTGACAAAGCCAAGGTGGTGAACGATGCCCTAGGCGCGCTGCGCCTCAAGATCGGTCACGAGAAAAATCACCTCGACGGCCGTGCCTGGGCGCCGCTGTGGGTGGTCGATTTCCCTATGTTCGAGTTCAACGAGGACGAAAATCGTTGGGATGCGTTGCACCATCCCTTCACCGCGCCGAAAGACGGTCACGAAGACTGGCTCGCCACCGATCCGGGCAAGTGCCTGTCCAAGGCTTATGACATGGTGCTGAACGGATGGGAAGTCGGCGGCGGCTCGGTGCGTATCCACAAACAGAATGTGCAGGAGAAGGTCTTCGCCGCACTGAACATCGGCGAAGAAGAGCGCCGCGAGAAATTCGGCTTCCTGCTCGACGCGCTGCAATACGGCGCACCGCCGCACGGCGGCCTGGCATTTGGTCTGGACCGTCTGGTCACGCTGATGGCCGGCGCCGAATCGATCCGTGACGTCATCGCCTTCCCCAAAACCCAGCGCGCGTCCTGCCTGATGACCAATGCCCCCAACGTGGTTGACGAGAAACAGTTGCGTGAACTGCATATTCGGTTGCGCAACACGGTGGCATCGGGTCAGGCTGCATAGTTTTTATCCGCGAAGGACACGAAGAGGCGCGAAAGAACCCCCTGTGACCCGGTATTACGAACCCAGTGAAGCAATTCGGCATACTGAATGGGCGGCCAGGATGGCTCGCTTTGCCGCCATGACAGTGGGGACTGATTTTGTTTTCTTCGCGACTCTTCGTGTCCTTCGCGGACAAAGGATTTGAAAATGAATTTCGCTGACACCCTGAAAACCCTGCCCGAATTTACGGGTGAGCGGATTGTTCTGACCGACACGGCGGGCGTCGAAGTGGCCTCGATCGCCAATGCACCCGGCACCGTCGGATCGTTCCGTGTGTATGCGCATCTTGCCAAAAAATACGGCGCAATCAGCGTCGAGGCGGCTGCAGATGGCCTGGCGATTTTTGCTGAACACACCGAAGATGCGACGCTACACCCCGGCAAGCACCCCAACATCGACCGCCTGATCGCCATCATGACGACCGGTGTTCCGCTGGGTGCCCGCATCATTTGATTGCACACAAGCTCCCTGTTTCCGTGCTGGTCGTGATTCACACGGCCGACGGTCAGGTGTTGTTGATGGAACGCGCCGATGCGCCTGGCTTGTGGCAGTCGGTCACCGGCTCGCAGGATGCAGGCGAAACCCTGGAACAGACCGCGATCCGCGAAGTGCGTGAGGAAACCGGGCTTGATGCCAGTCGCTTCGAGCTGACGCCCTGGGATATCGAAAACCGTTACGAAATCTATGAACGCTGGCGGCACCGCTATGCGCCAGGCGTGACGCACAACACCGAACATGTGTTCGGCCTGCGCCTGCCCGGGCAGGCGCCGATTGCCCTGGAACCACGCGAGCACCTGCAATAT
>CAYGMS010000082.1:0-8691 GCA_964350905.1 uncultured Thiobacillus sp.
GGCATCGCCCGGCCTCACGGCCGGGCGCGGATTGAAACCCGTTTGAGCGCTGGCGACCGCTCGCGCTTGCTGGCATCGCCCGGCCTCACGGCCGGGCGATGCCAGCAGGTCGTCGTGACGAGCAAGGTAGATGTCGTGGGATTGCCTTATCGACACTGGATTTCGAGGGCGAACTTATCGTGACCAAGCCTGAGATTTTATTACCTGCGCTGCTTAACGGCATCGGCCCCGCCAAGTCCTTTGGCTGCGGTTTGCTGCTTGTCCGCCGTATCTGAAACCTTGCCGCTTGGTAAGCAAACAACTACACTGCATCGCATATGTAATGCAAAGGATAGGCCATGAAAAACGCCACGCTCCCTCCCCTTCGCGTTGACAGCGCCACCCGCGCCGCTGCCGAGTCGGTATTGCGTGAAGGCGAGACGTTATCGAGTTTTGTATTGGAGGCGGTGCGCTTAAATATCGAGCGCCGCGAAACGCAACGCGAATTTATTGCACGCGGTTTGCTGGCGCGCGACGAGGCACGGGTGTCCGGCGAGTATGTCAGCGCCGACGATATGCTGGCCAGACTGGATGCTTCGCTGGGTCGGGCACATAAAAAACAAACTGCTCGCACCCGGTGAATTACCAGCTTCGCCTTGCGCCGCGTGCTGCCGATGATTTGCTGCGGCTGTTCGAGTTCCTGGCCGAACACGATTTGAATGCTGCCGAATGTATGCGCCCCGCTATCGGGAAGGCGTTCGATTTTTTGCAGGCGTTCCCCTTCGCCTGTCGCAAGGCGGCGCCGGAATATCCATTTTTACGCGAAATGGTGATCGAATTCGGCCAAGCGGGTTATGTGGCACTGTTTGAAATTGAAGACAGCCGCACGGTCACGATACTGGCGGTGCGCCACCAGCGTGAGGGAGACTTTTATTGATGGCGAGTTGCAACTGATTTTCCTTTAAATCCAATAGGCGCCTGGGTTAAATTGCTGATGCCACACTGTTAATTAGGAGCGAATCATGGAATGGAGAGACCGCATCGTTTCCGACCCGGAAATCCTGGTGGGCAAGCCGGTCATCAAGGGAACGCGCATTTCTGTCGAGCTGATTATCGGCTGGCTGGCGAACGGCTGGACGTTTGAGCAGTTGCTGGAGTCTTACCCGCACATCACCCACGAAGACATTCTGGCAGCATTGGCCTTTGCGGCCGAGATGATGCAGGAAGAGCAGTACATTGCCCGCCACAAGGCCGTCGTGTGACCCCACTGTTGCTTGTTAACGAAAACTTTCCAGCACCCGCGCTCAAACGCCTGCGGGCAACCGGTTTCGATGTTGTCGCCGTGACCGAGAATATGCCCGGCGCGACAGACCGGGTGGTGCTTGAATGTGCCCGCGAGCTTGGGCGTTGGTTGATTACCTTCGACCGCGACTATGGCGAACTGGTGTTTCTGCACGAACTGCCGCCTCCACCTGCGATTATTTTCATCCGGCAAGAGCCTATCCCGCCCGATGCTCCTGCTGAATGGCTGGCCAGCCTGTTGTCAGACCCTGCGTTGCAATCGGGCTATTTCATTACCCTGGGCAGCAAGATCATTCGGCGGCGAGCCTTACCCACGGTGGCCTGATGGCCGATCTGCTTCCATCCCTATAGTCAACATTACCGGAAACGATGACGTGTTCCCCGCTCACGCGGGGATGAACCGGCTCAACAAGACGAGAGGGATGGCCGTCTATACGTATCACCCCGTGCTTTCGTAAATCACAAAATAGCCGTGGATGGACGTGTTTGCACAGTTCCTGCGGAAAAAGCCGAAAGCCCGATTCACAATGTCATTGAACAGCGTTGCCATGATCGACTCCTTACTGTTGCCATATGGATTTTAATGGTAGCACTCTAAAATCTGGCCAATACCCATATTCCTTTCAGCTTGAATCCTACCGCCTCCACAGCGGATAATGCGCCATTGCGTCGGGCCTGCCTGCTTTGGAAACCTACATCCTCATTCTCATCTCCACGGTGTTCGTGAACAACATCGTGATGGCCAAGATTCTCGGTCTGTGTCCGTTCATGGGCGTATCGAAGAAGCTGGAGACGGCGATCGGCATGGGGCTGGCGACGACTTTCGTGCTGACGCTGGCATCCGGCGCAAGTTACCTGATCAACGAATACCTGCTCGGCACCGAACTTTTTTACCTGCGCACGCTGTCGTTCATCGTGGTGATTGCCGGGATTGTGCAGTTCACCGAGATGTTCATCCACAAGACCAGCCCGGTGCTGTATCAGGTGCTGGGGATTTATCTGCCGCTGATCACCACCAACTGCGCGGTGCTGGGGATTCCGCTGCTGAACGTTCAGGCCAACCACAATTTTATCGAATCGCTGTTTTTCGGCGCGGGCGGCGCAATCGGTTTCACCCTGGTGCTGATCCTGTTTGCCGGCATCCGCGAACGGCTCGACACCTGTGACGTGCCCGCGCCGTTCAAGGGCACCAGCATTGCGATGATCACGGCGGGACTGATGTCGCTGGCATTCATGGGCTTTTCCGGGCTGGTGAAATAATGCTCGCCGCCCTTCTGGTCATGGTCGGCATCGCTGTCGTCGTCGGCCTGATCCTCGGCTGGTCGGCCATTCGCCTCAAGGTGGAAGGCAATCCGCTGGCCGAAAAAATCGACGCCATCCTGCCGCAGACCCAGTGCGGGCAATGCGGTTTCCCCGGCTGCCGACCCTATGCCGAGGCGATCGCCAAGGGCGAGGCTGATATCAACCAGTGCCCCCCGGGCGGCGAAGAAGGGATGAAGAAGCTGGCCGATCTCCTGGGTGTGGATCCCAAGCCGCTCGATGAAACCCACGGCACGCCCAAGCCCAAATCGGTGGCCTTCATCGATGAACAGTCCTGCATCGGTTGTACGCTGTGCATTCAGGCGTGCCCGGTGGATGCCATCGTCGGTGCTGCCAAGCAGATGCATACCATCGTTGCTGCGGAATGCACCGGCTGCGAGCTCTGTGTGCCGCCCTGCCCGGTCGACTGCATTTCGATGGTGCCGATCGCCGAAGACCTGCCGCACTGGAAATGGAAGCATCCGGTCGTGATGATGAAGCGCGTCGCATGAGCCGTACGCTATTTACATTCAAGGGCGGCGTGCATCCGCCCGAACACAAGACCGAATCGAACACGCAGCCGATTCATCCGGCGCCTCTGCCCAGGCATCTGGTGATCCCCGTGAGCCAGCACATCGGCAATCCGGCCAAGCCAATCGTCAATGTCGGGGACCTGGTCAAGAAAGGCCAGATGATCGCAGCGGCCGATGGTTACATCTCGGCAGCCGTGCATGCCTCGTCCTCGGGCACGATCACTGCCATCGACCCGCATGCGGTTCCCCATATTTCCGGTCTGCACGACCTGTGCATCACCCTCGAAACCGATGGCCGCGATGAGTGGATCGACCATGCCCCGCTCGACTACAAGGCCATGGCACCAGCCGAATTGCGCATGCAATTGCGTGACATGGGTCTGGCCGGACTTGGCGGCGCGGTATTCCCCAGCGCAGTCAAACTCGACCCCGGCGCAGCACACTCTTGCCCCACATTGATCATCAACGGCGGCGAATGCGAGCCGTGGATCACCTGTGACGACCTGCTGATGCGTCACCATGCCGATGACATCCTGCAGGGCGTGGCCGTGATGCGGCACCTGCTGGGCAGCACGGAGATTCTGGTCGGCATCGAGGACAACAAGCCTGAAGCCATCGCCGCGATGCAGGCTGCTGCCGCCCGGGTGGATTTCGCCGTGGAAGTCATCACCGTACCGGCGCGCTATCCCGGCGGCGGCGCCAAGCAGATGATCCAGGTGCTTACCGGCAAGGAAGTGCCCTCCGGCAAGCTGTCCACCGACATTGGCATCCAGGTATTCAACGTCGGCACTACCTATGCACTGGCGCGAGCAGTGCATCATGGCGAGCCGTTGATTTCACGGCTGGTCACCGTCACCGGTCATGTGCAACGCCCGCAGAACTTCGAGGTGCTGATCGGCACCCCCATGCGCACGCTGATCACCCTGGCAGGCGAACGCAATGGCACCACTGGTGTGCTGATGGGCGGTCCGATGATGGGGGTGCCCATGCCCAGTCTGGATGTGCCGGTGGTCAAGGCCACCAACTGCATCCTGGTGAAATCGGCCGAGCTGTTCCCGCCCCTGCCGCGCGCCATGCCCTGCATCCGCTGCACCCGCTGCGCGGACGCCTGCCCGGCCGAGCTGCAACCGCAGGAACTGTTCCGCTTTGCCAAGGCCGGCGATTTCGGACGGGCACAGGAATACCACCTGTTCGACTGCATCGAGTGCGGCTGCTGCAGCTACGTCTGTCCCAGCCACATTCCGCTGGTCGATTACTATCGTTACGCCAAGAGCGAAATATGGGCACGCGAAAAGGAAAAACGCGCCTCCGACCTGGCGCGTGAACGTCACGAATTCCGCCAGTTCCGGATCGAACGCGAGAAGAAGGAAAAAGCCGACAAGCTCGCCGCCAAGGCACAGGCCGCACATGCGAAAGCTGCGCTGGAGCAGACACAGCAGGCCGAACCCACTGCCTCCCCCGCTGCCGGCGCACCCCCCAGCGAAGCCGATGCCAAGAAGGCCTTGATTGCCGCCGCGATGGCGCGGGCGCAGGCCAAAAAAGCCGAAACCGCACCGAAAAACACCGACAACGTGTCGCCTGACACCCAGCGCGAGATCGAGGAAATCGAGGCACGCCGGGCTAAAATCCGGGAACTGGCGCGCAAGCCGCTGGAACCCAACGAGAAGACCCCCTGATGCCCGCTCCTTTCATTATCGACCGCAGCAGCGTCACCCAGGTCATGGCCTGGGTGCTGGTCGCGCTGTTGCCCGGCGTGGCAGCCTACGTCTGGCTGTTCGGGCCGGGCATCCTGGTCACCCTGGCGCTTGCCACCGTAACTGCGCTGGCGGCCGAAGCGGCCATGCTGAAAACGCGCGGCTACCCGGCCAAACCCTTTCTCACTGATTTGAGCGCCATCGTCACCGCCTGGCTGCTGGCCCTGTCCCTGCCGTCGCTCGCGCCCTGGTGGCTGATCGTCACCGGCACGCTGTTCGCCATTGTCGTAGCCAAGCATCTGTACGGCGGGCTGGGGCAGAACATTTTCAATCCGGCGATGGTGGGCTACGCCGTGCTGATCGTGTCGTTCCCGGTGCAGATGACGCAATGGGCCGGGCCGCTCGAGCTGACCGCCACCCCGCTCAGCCTGACACAAAGCGCATGGGTCATTTTTGGCGGCGATATCTCCAAGGCCACGCTTGACGCTGTCACCATGGCCACGCCGCTGGATGCCCTGCGAACCGGGTTGCTGCAGCAATTGACAGTCGATGAAGTGATGACGCGTTCCATATTCGGCCATTACGGCGGCGTCGGCTTCGAGTGGCTGGCGGCAGCGTTTCTGCTGGGCGGGCTGCTGCTGTGGGCGCTGCGCATCATCAGCTGGCAGGTGCCGCTGGCGTTCCTGGCCGGCATCTGGCTGGCCGCCGGCTTCCTGCACTTTTTTGACGCGGGACGTTTTGGCGCGCCCTGGTTCCACCTGTTTGCACCGTCAGTCATGCTCGGGGCGTTCTTCATCGCCACCGACCCGGTATCGGGTGCCACCACGCCGCGCGGCAAGCTGATTTTCGGCTTCGGCGCCGGCCTGCTCACCATCATCATCCGCACCTGGGGCGGCTACCCGGACGGCGTGGCGTTCGCGATCCTGCTGATGAACCTCTCCGTGCCGCTGATCGACCAGTACACCCAGCCACGCATCTACGGCACCGACGGCAAGCGCGCCAAGGAACCCCCGGCATGATTTCGCAGATCAAGGCCGCCGGCCGCAACGCCCTGCGCACCGGGATGATCCTGTTCATCTTCGCGGTCGTCGCCACCGCACTGCTGGCCTTCACTTTCGCCCGCACCCAGCCCACTATCGAGCGCAGCCAGCAGGCCGAAAAGCTGGCGCTACTGAGCCAGGTGTTGCCAGCCGCGCTATACGACAACGACCTGCTCACCAGCCAGCAAAGCGTGCCACCCGACGCCCTGCTGGGAACGCGCCAGCCGTCCGCGCTGTGGACCGCCCGGCGCGGCGACGCCGTCACCGCCGTGGTGCTGGAAACCATTGCGCTCGAGGGCTACGGCGGCAATATCCACCTGGTGATCGGCATCGATACAAGCGGCGCCCTCACCGGCGTGCGCGTTACCTCGCACCGCGAAACGCCCGGGCTGGGTGACTACATCGTCCGCAACAAAAGCGCATGGATCGAGCAGTTTGTCGGCAAGTCGCTGACCGCGCCCGAAGCCAAATACTGGAAGGTTGCCAAGGACGGCGGCCGCTTCGACGCCCGCGCCGGCGCCACCATCACGCCGCGCGCCGTGGTCAGGGCGGTGCACGGCGCGCTGGACTATTTCGCCCGCAACCGCGTCGCGCTGCTGGCCGGGAATGAAGTGCCTGACGCCGCACCCAACAAGGAGACGCCACCATGACCCTGCAGGAATTCCGCACAATTTTTCACAATGGCCTGTCGAAGCAGAACGCCGGTCTGGTGCAGCTCTTGGGGCTGTGCCCGCTGCTCGCCATCAGCACCACCGTGGTCAATGCGCTGTCGCTGGGACTGGCGACGATGCTGGTGATGGCGTCCGCCAGCGGCGCGGTGTCAGGCGTGCGCCATTTCATCCCGCACGAAATCCGCATCCCGGTATTTGTGTTAATCATCGCTGCGCTGGTCACGGTGATCGATCTGCTGATGAACGCGTTTGTGCATCCGCTGTATCTGGTGCTGGGGATTTTCATTCCGCTCATCACCACTAACTGCATCGTGCTGGCGCGCGCCGATGCCTTCGCCTCGAAGAACCGTCCCCTGCACAGCGTGGTCGACGCCATCGCGATGGGCCTGGGTCTGACGACGGTGCTGGTGGTGCTGGGCGGCGTGCGCGAACTCGCCGGCCAGGGCACGCTGCTGTCCGGCATCGACCTGGTTTTCGGCGAGAGCTCCAAACAATTCGTGCTGCATGTGCTGCCCGATTACCAGGGTTTCCTGCTCGCCATTTTGCCGCCGGGCGCGTTCATCGCGCTGGGCCTCCTGATCGCCGCGCACAACTGGCGGAAGGCACGCGCCCAGCAACGCGCGCCCGCAGCCATCCCGGCACCCAATTCAGTACCCGCGTGACGTTCTCTTTGCAGACACGCACACGGAGTACCCGGCTGAAACAGCCGTAATGCGCTGCACTTGAAGCCCGCCTCATGAATCCAGCCAAGCGCCACGAAATTTTCAGCCGCCTGCGCACGGCCAACCCGCATCCCGCGACCGAGCTCGAATACAGCACACCATTCGAGTTGCTGGTAGCCGTCACACTTTCGGCGCAGTCCACCGACAAGGGCGTAAACCTTGCCACGCGGCGGCTGTTTCCACGAGCCAGCACGCCTGAAGCCCTGCTCGCGCTGGGTGAAGCCGGGCTGGCCGACGCCATCAAAACCATCGGTCTCTACAAAAGCAAGGCCCGCCACATCATCGCCGCCTGCAAAATGCTGATTGAGTTGCACGGCAGCCAGGTTCCCGCCGAGCGCGCCGCACTCGAAGCCTTGCCTGGCGTGGGCCGCAAAACCGCAAACGTCATTCTGAACACGGCTTTCGGGCAGCCGACGATGGCAGTCGATACGCACATCTTCCGGGTCGCCAACCGCACGGGGCTTGCGCCGGGAAAAACCGTGCTGGAAGTGGAAAAGAAGCTGCTCAAGACCATTCCGCAGGAATTCCGCATCGACGCCCACCACTGGCTGATCCTGCTCGGACGTTATGTCTGCCAGGCGCGCAAGCCGAAGTGTAGCGAGTGCATCATTTCCGACCTGTGCGAATACAAGGGCAAGCTTGCGCCTTTGCATCTCGCCGGCGAATCAGCGAAGCAAGGCTGAACCCCGACCATGTTCAATCCCAGCCGCGATCAGGTTCGCCAGTTTTTCTTCGGCGTGTGGGCCAAGTACCGTGCCGGCGAGCCGCTTGCAGGCGCCGAACTGCCCGCGCTCGATGCCGTGCTGGGCCATCCCGAATACCATGCCATCCTGGATCAGCCCGAGCGCTATCAGGAACGGGATTACCTGCCGGAATCCGGTGAAACCAATCCATTTCTGCATTTATCCATGCATCTGGCCATCACCGAGCAACTGTCGGTCGACCAGCCACCGGGGATACGCGACCGCTACCAGCGCTTGCAGAAGCAACATGGAAACGCCATGGATGCCCAGCACGCCATCATGGATTGTCTGGCGGAAATGATCTGGCAAGTGCAGCGTCACCAGACAGCATTTGATTCGGCAGCCTATTTACGCTGTCTGGATCAGGCGCTTGGCGAAGCCTGACCCGCAGCATTCTGGATTTGTCGGTCTCTCCCGACCTTCATTTTGTCGAGATTCTGTCGATAAACCTGTTGAAAGTACGACACCCGCGTCATTCACGTCGGCACCCGTGCTGTTTTCCACGCGCTGAACAATTAAACCTGCACACAGGCTGTAGCGTGGTTGATGTGCTCCATGAAACAGATTGATTGATGATACAGACCGAACAACTCAAAATCAGCGGGCAATTACCCAGTCCCAAAGGCGTGGCGCTGGCAATCCTTGAGCTATCCCAACGCGAAAACGCGACGCTGGGCGAAATTGCCCGGGTGGTACAGACCGATCCGG
>CAYGMS010000083.1:0-1680 GCA_964350905.1 uncultured Thiobacillus sp.
TGGCAGGGCGAGATCTGGAACCGGCGCAAGAATGGCGAACTGTTTCCCGAGTTGCTTACCATCAGTACTGTCTATGACGCTGAAGGCCTGCCCAGCAATTATGTGGGCGTCATGACCGATATCAGCCAGTTGAAGGATTCGGAAGCCCGCCTGGAACATCTGGCGCACTACGATCCGCTGACGCACCTGCCCAACCGCTTGTTGCTGCAGTCACGCCTGAAACACGCGCTGGAGACAGCCGAGCGCCACAAGCGCAGGGTGGCGGTGCTGTATATCGATCTGGACCGTTTCAAGAACGTCAATGACAGCCTGGGTCATCCGGTGGGGGACGAGTTGCTGGAAGCGCTGGCCCTGCGCATGCGGGCACGCCTGCGGGAAGACGACACCCTGGGCCGTCTGGGCGGAGACGAGTTCCTGCTGATTCTGGAAGATGTGCAGCGTCCGGATAATGCCGCCGAGATGGCCAAGGAAATGATCCAGATGCTGGAGCAGTCCTTCCACCTGCCCAGCGGGCATGAAGTGTATGTGGGCGCCAGCATCGGCATCAGCCTGTACCCGGACGACGGTCTGACCAGCACCGCGCTGATCCAGCATGCCGACGTGGCCTTGTATCAGGCCAAGGAAACCGGCCGCAACACCTTCAGTTTTTACACGCCAGGTTTGACTGAGGCAGCCGACGAGCGGCTGGAGATGGAAGCACGCCTGCGTCGCGCCCTGGTCCAGAATGAATTCGTATTGCACTACCAGCCACAGGTGGACATGCATACTGGAAAGGTGACGGGCTGCGAGGCGCTGGTGCGCTGGAACGACCCGGAGCGCGGGCTGATATCGCCGATCCGGTTCATTCCCTTGGCGGAAGAAACCGGTCTCATCGTGCCACTGGGCGAGTGGGTGTTGCACCAGGCATGCGTTCAGGCCCGTGCCTGGCTCGATGCCGGCCTGCCGCCCCTGTTGCTGGCGGTGAACCTGTCAGCACGTCAGTTGCAACAGGCCAATATTGTCGAGCGTGTGGCGGCGATCCTGGATAAAACCGGGTTGCCCGCCGCGCATCTCAAACTGGAATTGACCGAGAGCATGATCATGGGCCATGGCGAAGAAGCCGTTGTCCTGTTGCAGGCGCTCAAGGACCTGGGCCTGAGCCTGTCCATCGACGATTTTGGCACCGGCTATTCTTCGCTGGCCTATCTCAAGCGTTTTCCCATCGACGAACTCAAGATCGATCAGGGCTTTGTGCGCGATATTCCGCTCGACCACAACGACATGGAAATTGCCGCGGCCATCATCAGCCTGGCGCGCAGCATGCGATTGAAAGTCGTGGCCGAAGGCGTGGAAACCGAAGCGCAGCGGGATTTTCTGTTGCAACAGGGTTGCAACGCCTACCAGGGATACCTGTTCAGCGAACCCCTGCCTGCCGAGGATCTGGCACGGCTGGTACAAGGTCTGATCGAATAAGGCGGGTTGCCGGCTTTGAGGTTGCTGCCCCCGATTCTGGATGCGCATTCATGGGCCGCGGCCATTGATGACCACAGCAACGTCTCCGGTTTGCCACACGGCCTGTTTGCGCATGACAGCTGCAAACAGGCTTGAGTGGCACAGCGCTGCGGTCCAGTCGCGCAGTTTTGGGTAAGGCGACTGCTCGAACCATGCCTGATCGACGCCGGCGAATTGCCGGATGAAGGG
>CAYGMS010000083.1:1780-5750 GCA_964350905.1 uncultured Thiobacillus sp.
CCGTTGGCGATGACGCTGGTATAGGGAATGACCTTGAGCGGGTTGCCGTAGAGGTTGGAATAGTTGGAGGCGATGACGACAAAGTGGCGGAAAGCCGGTTCGACTTCCTGGTCGAACGCCACCAGTTTGTCGTTGCAGAAGGTAAACAGAAAACGGCGGCCAGCCGGATTGTTGGGCGCATCGTAGGCAAACAGGCCATCGTTTCCAACTGGCAGGGTCTTGTCGAAATTCCAGGTCTTGAGCGCCTGCTGGACATCATCACGGCTCATGCCGTTCTTGAATTCGCCGATTTCCCAGGCCTGGGCGGGGAGGGCGAGCAGTAATCCGGCAAACAGGATGAGTGTTTTCGTTTTAATGGCCATGACATGAAAAAGGGCTGGTATGAACCAGCCCCAAGCATAGCGCAGCAGATGGGCCAAAGGGCTTACTTGCCCATGACTGCGCCAAAAACCTTTTTCAGCAAATCGCTGCCAGCCTGCAGCGGGTTGGCACGGATCGCCGCCTCCTTTTCGCCAATCAGGGTATAGAGGCGGTCGAGCGCCTGCTGGGTCACGTACTGTTCGACATTGGCCTGTTCCTTGTCGACCAGATTGAATTGGGCGGCCAGTCCGGCGTACTGGTTGTATTGCTGCGCCAGTCCGACTTGGTCGGTGGTCGTCTTGACGATGGGAGCAAAACGCTCGGTGAGTCTGACTTCGGTTTTGGCACGGAAGAAGTCAGTGGCCGAGGTTTTGCCGCCAGTCAGAATGCCTTTGGCGTCCTCCAGCGACATCTCCCTGACGGCATCGACCAGCAGGGTTTTGGCTTCTGGTACGGCCGCTTCGGCCGCACGGTTCATCGCCAGCACCAACGCGTCGGCCTGCTTGCCCATGCCAAATAGGTGCATGGCCTTTTCCGCTTTTTGCAGGCCGGGCGGCAGCGGGATTTTCAGGGCGGCGTTGCCGAAAAAGCCATCCTGCTGTCCGAGCTGGGCGACGGCCGCATCGGCGCCGCGTGTCAGCGCCTCTTTCAGTCCGGCGTTGATGTCGCTATTGGAGAGGGCGTCCACACCCGAAACCGCTGGCTGGCTGGAGGATTTGCCCAGCACGCCCTTCAACATGTCGTTCCAGTCGAAGGCGTGGGCGTGCATGGACAGGGCAAGGCCAGCGGCCAGAATTATCCAGTGCTTTGAAATGCGGCGGGTCATGAGGGTCTCCTTGGTGGGTGGGGCACAATGCCGTTCGCTTGGCCTCTGAGTCGTTCGCCCTGAGATTGTCGAAGGGCAGCCCTTCGACAATCTCAGGGCGAACGACACGAAGTGGCACACCCAAACCAAGCAGCATTGGGTGGGGTCATAACACCTCGGCTGCGTAATCGGCCAGGCGTGAACGCTCGCCGCGTTGCAGGGTGACATGGCCGTTGTGGGGCCACCCCTTGAAGTGATCCACCACGTAGGTGAGTCCGGAACTGCCTTCGGTCAGGTAGGGCGTGTCGATCTGCGCGATGTTGCCCAGACAGACCACCTTGGTTCCCGGCCCGGCGCGCGTGATCAGCGTCTTCATCTGCTTGGGCGTGAGGTTCTGTGCTTCATCAATAATAAGAAACTTATTGAGGAAAGTCCGGCCACGCATGAAATTTAACGATTTGACCTTGATGCGGCTACGGATCAAATCCTGTGTTGCAGCACGTCCCCAGTCGCCACCTTCGTCGTCGCTCTTGTTCAGCACTTCGAGGTTGTCTTCCAGCGCGCCCATCCACGGCGTCATTTTCTCTTCCTCGGTGCCGGGCAGAAAGCCGATGTCCTCACCGACCGGAACAGTGACGCGGGTCATGATGATCTCGGCGTAGATTTTCTTGTCCAGCACCTGGGCCAGTGCGGCGGCCAGCGTGAGCAGGGTTTTGCCGGTGCCGGCCTGGCCGAGCAGGGAGACAAAATCAATCTCGGGGTCCATTAACACATTAAGGGCGAAGTTCTGTTCGCGATTGCGCGCGGTAATGCCCCACACATTGTTCTTCTGGTGGCTGAAATCCCGCACCGTGACCATTTCAGCCTGCTTGCCTTCGACCTTCAAAACCTTGGCGTAGAGCGGGTTGGGGCCTTCCTGGTAGACGAATTCGTTGGGCAGAAAGGTCGAAATCAACGGCCCTGTGACGCGATAATAGGTGTGGCCGTTGGCCTGCCACGATTCCATGCCCTTGCCGTGGGTGTCCCAGAAATCGGCAGGCAGTTCACGCAGGCCGGCGTAGAGCAGGTCGGTGTCTTCCAGCACCTTGTCGTTGAAGTAGTCTTCGGCCGGCAGGCCCAGCGCACGCGCCTTGATGCGCATGTTGATGTCTTTCGACACCAGGATGACCTGACGTTTGGGGTAGTGACGGGTGAGGAACAGGACCACGCCGAGGATCTGGTTGTCGACCTTGCTGGTCGGCAGGTTCATCGGGATGTCGCCCGAGATCGCTTCGGTTTGCAGGAACAGTTTGCCGGTGGCGGCCTTGTGGCTGTGTTGCCCCAGCGGCACGCCTTCCTCAATGTTGTCGAGCTTGCTGACGAGTTCGTCGATGAAGCGGCTGGCCTGGCGCGCGTTGCGCGATACTTCGGTCATGCCCTTCTTGTGCATGTCGAGTTCTTCCAGCGTGGCGATCGGCACATAGATGTCGTGCTCTTCAAAGCGGAACAGGCTGGTGGGGTCGTGCATCAGAACGTTGGTGTCCAGGACAAACAGTTTGGTTGGCGCGGCAGATTTTCTCGGCATGGTGATGGGGTGATGGCCCGGTGATGAGAATATATTCATCCTACCTCAAGCTTATGGCCACTTGTCCAGTGAAAAAACTAAAGCTGAAACTGTTCTGTTATGGCAGATTTGATTGAGCGTTTCTCAGTAAAATGAGGAGCTTCCTCTTCAGCAGCGTCGTGATGAAGGTGATTGGCACAATGCACACCCATTCGGCTGAAACAAACGCCAGGCACGGTTTTCAATTTGGCCGTCGCGTCATCTTTGGTCTGGCCGGCTTGCTGCTGGCATGGGCGAATCTTGCGCACGCCCAGACTGCCGCCCACATCCTGTTGCAGGATTCTCCGCTCGCCGGATTTCAATATCACGCCGGCAAGACGCACTGGCCACAGATACAGGTGGGCGATGCGCTCACGCTGATTCGTGAACCGGACAATGCACACGATGCCAGGGCGGTGCGGGTGGAATGGCAGGGCCACAAGATTGGCTATGTGCCGCGTCGTGAAAATATCGATGTCGCCCGTTTCATGGACGGCGGCGAAACTCTGGTGGCGCGCATCAGCCGGCTGGCTGAGGTGCGCGATCCGTGGTCGCGGGTACGCTTTGAAATTCTGATCCCATTGCAACCAGTCGGACAGGTGATGCCATGAAACGTTTGCGTGACAGAGTGTGGATCTGGCTGGCTGGATTCATGGCATTCATCGGGATCAGCCATGCAGCAGCGGGTTCCATGCCGCTTCCATTATCCAGTCTCTCCCTGCCACCGGGATTTCAGATCGAAGTGTTTGCCCGTGTTCCCAACGCCCGGCAGATGACGCTGGGAAAAACCATGTTGTTTGTGGGCAGCATGCGCGCAGGCAAGGTCTACGCGATTCCACTGAAAACCCCACACCAGCCGGTTGTGATCGCTGACGGGTTGAAGATGCCGGTAGGCGTGGCGTATCGTGACGGTGATCTCTATGTCTCAGCGGTGAGCCGGATTGTGCGTCTGCGCAATATCGAGGCGCACGTGAACCAGCCACCCAGGCCCGAAGTCGTGACCGATGCTTACCCGGGCGAGACGCATCACGGCTGGAAGTTCATTGCCTTTGGTCCGGACGGCAAGCTCTATGTGCCCGTAGGTGCCCCCTGCAATATCTGCGAACCCGACCCTGACCGCTATGCAACGATCACCCGGCTCGACGTAACGAGCGGCAGGATCGAGGTGGTGGCGCGCGGCGTGCGCAACAGTGTGGGTTTCGACTGGCAGCCGCAAAGCGGGG
>CAYGMS010000083.1:5850-8559 GCA_964350905.1 uncultured Thiobacillus sp.
AGCATTTTCCGGAGCGATACCGGCATGCCGTATTCATTGCCGAGCATGGTTCCTGGAACCGCAGTCGCAAGACGGGCTATCAGGTGAGCGTGGTGCGGCTGCAAGGTCAGCGTGCGGTCAGTTATGAGCCCTTTGTCAGCGGCTGGATGAAAAATGAATCGGCCTGGGGGCGTCCCGCCGATGTGCTGGTGATGCCGGACGGCAGCCTGCTGGTGTCGGATGACCTGGCCGGCGCAATTTATCGCATCAGCTATCGCGGGAAACGCCAGGGCCTGCCGGCCGAAGAGTGATCACTGGCCTGCTAGAATCGTGCCCATGAAATTGCTCGTGCTCGATACCTCCACCGAATATTGCTCGGCCGCACTATGGCTGGATGGCCAGATTCATGCACGCCGCGTGCTGGCCGAACAGCGGCATAGCAGTCTGTTGCTGCCGATGGTGGACGAGCTGCTGCGTGACGCTGCGATGACGTTGCGTCAACTTGACGGCATCGCCTATGGGGCAGGCCCGGGTTCGTTCACCGGCCTGCGCATTGCCTGTGCGGTAACGCAAGGTCTGGCACTGGGCGCCGATCTGCCGGTGGTGGGCATTTCCACACTGGAATCCATTGCCGAGCAGACGGGCGCAGACAAAGTGCTGACCGTGCTCGATGCGCGCATGGCAGAAGTGTATTGGGCCGCGTATCGGCGCGAAGCGGCAGGCTGGCGCTGTGTCATTGAGCCTGCGCTGGCTTTGCCCGAGTCGGTGCAGGTGCCTGACGGGGGTGGCTGGGTAGGGGCGGGCAATGGCTTTGCTGCACTGGGCGACGTATTGCGTCCGCGACTGATGGAGCAACTGGTGCGCATCGACGACACCATCATGCCGGATGCCGCAGCCATGGCACCGCTTGCGGCCCAGGCATTCGAGCGTGGCGAAAGTGTGGATGCGGCGCTGGCTGCGCCGATTTATCTGCGCGATAAAGTCGCCCAGACCATTGACGAGCGGCGTGCGAGAAAAACGGCATGAGCGCTGTGCTCGAAATGGCGCATCGCGTGCGCCCCATGGCCCGGGAAGACTTGCCGCGTATTCATGAAATTGAATTGGCAAGTTATGAGCACCCGTGGAGCCTGGGCAGTTTTTCTGATTCGCTCAACGCGGGTTACAGCATGTGGGTGCGCGAAGCCGATGGCGACATCATCGGCTATTACGCCATGATGGCGGCAGCAGGCGAATCCCATTTGCTCAATCTCACCATTGCACCGGCCTGGCGCCGTCACGGCCTGGGACGCGATTTGCTGGCGCATTGTCTGGCATGCGCCTGCGACCACAAGGCGGGCAGCATGTTTCTGGAGGTGCGTACCTCCAACACCGCTGCGATCGGTTTGTATCATGCCAGCGGTTTCATCGATCTGGCCGTGCGCCGGGCCTATTACCCGGCACGAGCGGGCCGCGAGGATGCGCTGATCATGAAGCGTGAGTTGTCATGCTGAGCCGCGATGAGGTATTCAATGAACTGGGGATCGGTCCGGTGTGGCGGTTGCGCGAGACGCCCGCTGCACCAGGCGCGTCCGGGTCGCCCGCAGCCTACACGTGGGACTCGCTGACCGAGGCCGTGGCGCATTGCACGGCCTGCAAGCTCCATGCCAGTCGCACGCAGGGTGTGCTGGGCGTGGGCGACCCGCAGGCCGACTGGCTGATCATCGGCGAAGCACCGGGTGAAGAAGAGGATGCGCAAGGTGAGCCATTTGTGGGTCAGGCGGGCAAACTGCTCGATGCCATGCTGGTGTCGCTTGGCCTGGCGCGTGGACAAAACGTCTACATCACCAATGTGCTGAAGTCGCGTCCGCCCGGCAACCGCAATCCCGAGCCGGACGAAGTGTCGGCCTGTCGGCCTTATTTGCAGGCGCAGATTGACTTGATCCAGCCGAAGCTCATTCTCGCGCTGGGACGGTTCGCGGCGCAGAGCCTGCTTGACACCGATGAAGCGATTGGTCATTTGCGTGGACGGGCGCATCAGTTCCAGGGGGTGCCACTGGTCGTGACGTATCACCCGTCCTACCTGTTACGCAAGCCGACCGACAAGGCGCTTGCGTGGGAGGATTTGTGTCTTGCGCGGAGACTGATGCAAGCGTCTTCCTGAATTTATTACATTTATTTTTATTACCCGGTATTGATGGCCTGACTGTTTATGAAACTTCTTCATTCTGCTTTGCGCTTTCGCGTGAATTATTTTTCCGATCTGGGCCGACACCAGGTGGTGGTATGGGCGCCAGGCGACACGCCACCGGTCGACGCACAGGTTGATGTGGGGCCGAAGATCGAGCACGAGATCCCCAACGAGGTGTTCCACAGCGAAATCGCAGCGCTCAAACAGGGACGGTTTTACCCGTCGCAGCTGTTGCATGCCGATGAGGCACCTGGCCCGATGTTCCGGGTAATGAAACTGAATAAGGAAAGTTTCGTGGCCAATTTCAGCCACCCGCTGCAGGGGCGCATCTTCAGCATCGATAGTGGCAAGAGCGATGTTTCGACCGAACCGGTCGGGCAGGTGGGGCAGCTTCTGGAATGGAGCGGCATGGAAACGCAGATGCAGACCCCGACCGATTTTGAAGGGCCGGATGCATTTGAGCGCGAAGACGAGACGCCGGATGCCGAGTTCTACGCCCAGCCCAGAAAAGTGACCCACGTCGATGCGGTGTGTGCCCGCCGGATTCAGGCCCTGTATCGCAC
>CAYGMS010000084.1:0-3081 GCA_964350905.1 uncultured Thiobacillus sp.
CCTTGTAGCCCTCCTCGCGCAGTGCCTTGCACGCCTGTGCGCCGGAATAATCGAATTCGCACGCCTGTCCGATGACGATCGGGCCGGCGCCAATGATAAGGATGCTTTTAAGGTCAGTGCGCTTGGGCATGATCAGTGTGCTCCGGCGTGATCGGCCATCAGCTGTATAAATCGGTCGAACAAATAGCTCACGTCATGCGGGCCGGGGCTGGCTTCAGGATGACCCTGAAAGCCGAATGCGGGGACATCCGTACGCGCAATCCCCTGCAACGACCCATCGAACAGCGAGACATGGGTGCTGCGCAGGGTGGCAGGCAGGGTCGCCGCATCCACCGCAAAGCCATGATTCTGGCTGGTGATTGCGACCCGCCCGCTGTCGAGGTCTTTGACCGGATGGTTGGCACCGTGGTGGCCGAATTTCATCTTGACGGTCTTGGCGCCCGAGGCAAGCGCCAGCAACTGGTGGCCCAGACAGATGCCGAAGGTCGGCACACCTGCCGCCATGACTTCCGAGATCGCCTGGATGGCGTAATCACACGGTTCCGGGTCACCCGGGCCATTGGACAGGAAAACACCATCGGGTTTGAGTGCCAGCGCATCAGCCGAGGTGGCGGTGGCCGGCAACACGGTCAACCGGCAGCCACGCTCCGCCAGCATGCGCAGGATGTTGCGCTTGACGCCGTAATCAAACGCCACGACGTGGAAACGTGGTTCGCTCTGCTGGCCATAGCCACGCCCAAGCTTCCATTCGGTTTCAGTCCATTCGTAAGCCGTGGACACCGTGACCACCCTGGCCAGATCCACGCCCGCCAAACCCGGGAAGGCGCGCGCAGCTTCGAGCGCCTTGGCCTCGTCCAGCGCACCCGCCATGATGCAACCGCTTTGTGTACCCTTTTCACGAAGAATCCGAGTCAGCCGCCGTGTATCGATATCGGCAATTGCCACGATGTTCTGGCTTTTGAGGTAATCGGGCAACGAAGCGCCCGCCCGGAAATTGGAATGCAAACGGGGCACATCGCGAACAACCAGGCCTGCCGCATGGATGCGATCGGCCTCAACGTCTTCAACGTTGACACCGGTATTGCCAATATGCGGATAGGTCAGCGTAACGATCTGACGTGAATAGGAGGAGTCAGTCAGGATTTCCTGATAGCCGGTGAGCGCGGTGTTGAACACCACCTCGCCGGTTGTGATGCCGTCGGCGCCGATGGACAGGCCGCGAAACACCGAACCGTCAGCTAAAACAAGGATGGCGGGCTGGGCACGTGACAAGAAATACTCCGGAAAGCAGGTGACAAAATTCAGGCGGGCCGCTTGCGCGTACCCGCCTGAACTTGAATGCCGCAATTGTAGCCGATCCGGGGTCCCGCTTCAATGCTTAAGCGGGAAAATCACCTCAAAATCAGGGATGAAGATGATCCAGCGCACCATCCATGTCGAGTTCGGTCAACTCGGTGAAGCCGCCGATGCAGGTACCCTCGATGACAATTTGCGGCACGGTGCGCGCACTGTTGGTCACCACGGCAAATTCTTTCATCGCTTCCCGGTCGAGATCAATGCGGACTTCATCATAGCCGATGCCGCGCTTATCGAGGAAGGCCTTGACCTTGACGCAAATGGGGCAGGTGCCGGTGCTGTATACCTTGACGGCGTTCATGGTATTTTCCTGTTCAGAACAATCAATTCAAATTCAACACGTCACGCATGTCATACAGACCAGGCGCGCGGCCTTGCAGCCACTTGGCGGCACGCAACGCGCCCTGTGCGAACGTGGCCCGGCTACTGGCTTTATGGGTGAGTTCAACCCGCTCGCCTACACCGGCAAACAACAGGGTGTGATCACCGACTATGTCGCCACCCCGCACCGTGGCAAAACCGATTGTGCCGGGGTCACGTTCACCTGTGACACCCTCGCGACCGTACACGGCGCAGGTTGCTAGATCGCGATGGATGGCCTGCGCAACGGCCTGCCCCAGACCCAGCGCCGTACCTGACGGCGCATCCACCTTGTGGCGATGGTGGGCCTCGATGATTTCTATATCGTAGCCCTCCTGCAGCACCTGAGCGGCTGTCTCGGCCAATTTCATCAGCAGGTTCACCCCCACGCTCATATTGGGCGCAAACACGATGGGAATCTGCTGTGCAGCGCGTGCAATCCGAGCCTTTCCCGCATCATCAAACCCCGTCGTGCCGATCACCAGCGGCACGCCTGCCGCAGCGCAGGCCTCCAGATAGCCAAATGTGGCTTCAGGGCGGGTGAAGTCGATCAGGGCATGGGCGCCATTCAAGGCGGCAACCGGCTGGTCTGTAACGTGTATCCCGCTCGCGGCCCCCCAGGCGGCACCCGCATCCTGCCCCACCAAGGGGCTGCCCGGACGATCAATCGCAGCATGCAGACTGCAATTCGTGTCTGCTGCCACAGCCTCCAGCAAGGCGCGCCCCATGCGGCCGGATACACCGGCAATTGCAGTCTGCACGATCATGGTTTGGAGGCACGCAGGATAGACAACACTTTCTCCTCGATGATCAGCCAGCGGCCGTCACGCTCAACCAGGCGCAACTGCTTGACGACCGAATCACGATAGCTGTCCGACCGGTAATACTGGTTGAAAGTCGCCGTGGCGGTGCCGTCGGTTTCCCGATTGACAGAAGGCGATTCAATCTTGAGGTCGATATTCTTGGCAATGCCCAGCAGCAGGCGCCGGCGCTGCTCCCATTCCTTCCGGCTCCCGCCACCCTCTGGAGCAAAGCTGGCATCGTATGCAGACAGATAGCCTGCTTCATCACGTCGCGCCCAGGCATCTGCCCAGGCATTGAGCGACACGATTACTGGGTCATCACTTGCGACGGCTGCCGGATGCGGTTCCGGAAAAACAGGAATCACATCCGGCTTGAGTTGTTCCACATCGGTTTCAGGCTGCAGACTCAGTTCAGCCGGTGGGCGGGGATCGACATACGCCGGTACATTTTTCGGGCTGGGCAGTGGCGGAACAAGCGTGGTGGTTGCTGCAGGAGCAGTCGTTGAAACCGCTTCCGGCCGGGCTGCTGGCACGGCCGTCGCCTTGCTGGCTGCTGCCGCAA
>CAYGMS010000084.1:3181-8556 GCA_964350905.1 uncultured Thiobacillus sp.
ACTGAAATTTTCTCAACCGGCGCGGCAACCGGTACATCGCCCTCAATACGTGCCAGCGTATCGCCATCAAAAAATAGCGTGATGCGCTTTTGCTCGGCCAGTTTCCCGCCCTTGTAATTGACGTACACATAGTCCCAACGGTCCGTGCGGAACGGGTCGACCACCAGCGGGGTTCCCAGCAGGAACCGGACTTGCGAGCGGTTCAGGCCAGGCTTCAATCGGGACACATTCTCCTGATCAAGTGCATTGCCCTGCTGCACATCAATACGATGGGGTCCGATGTTGACGCTGGAACATCCAGCGACCAGGCTCAAAAGCAGGGTGGAAATCAGGAAATGACGCATAGCCAGGAAACCGAAAGGGTTGGGGCGATTGGAAAAAAACGTATCATAACGTATTCGTGTTCCCAATCTGGAGACCCCATTGAGCAATCCAGCCAATCTCAAGAGCATCGGTCTCAAGGCAACGCTGCCACGCCTGAAAATCCTCGATTTGTTCGAGCAACACAACAAGCGCCACCTGACGGCCGAGGAGATCTACCGGCTGTTATCCGATGAGGGACAGGAAATTGGCCTGGCTACGGTTTACCGCGTGCTCACCCAGTTTGAGCAGGCCGGCTTGCTGATGCGCCACCATTTTGACAGCGACAAGGCGGTGTTCGAGCTCAACCAGGGCGACCACCACGACCATCTGGTCTGCATCCAGTGCGGCAAGGTTGAGGAATTTGTCGACAGCGAAATCGAAAAACGCCAGCACCGCATCGCCAAGGAACGCGGCTTTGCCATCCACGATCACTCGCTGCAGATTTACGCCGACTGCATCAAGGAAAACTGCCCCAACCGCAAACCCGACTCGCGTCACCGGGCATAAGTCGCCACCGCTGCGCATAATTCTGCCACCCCCTCAATCAGGCGCGGTGTGAGTCGATGCAAACGATCCGCATCCAGGCGGGCAAACGCCTGATTCGTCACAGCCGGCAGACTGGCATAACGCTGCCACTGGCGTCGCATATCCGGCGCATCGGTGCCACTCACAATCAGCTCGGGCGAGCGCTGCAGCACGGCTTCAAGTGATACCGCCGGAGAAAGCGCACGCAGCTCGGCAAACACATTGTGCGCACCGCACAGCGTCAGCGCATCGCTGATCCAGTGTGTGCCACCCACCGTGATCAACGGGCGATCCCACACCTGATAAAACACCTTGACTGGCGGACGCGACGGCAATTTGACCTGCAATGCCGCCAGTCTTGTCGTGAAATCCCGCGCAGCCGCCTCACCCTGCCCGGCATGCCCACTGGCCTTCCCGATCAGGCGCGACAGCCGCGCGACATCCTTGAGTTGCGTCGCCTGCGTGTGCAGGACAGGCAAGCCCAGTTTTTTCAGAGCATGAATATCCGCTGCACGGTTACCGCCCATCCAGACCAGCACCAGATCCGGCTTCAGGGCCAGGATGCGTTCGAAGTTGATGCGGCTGTAGTCGCCCACGCGCGGCAGCGATTGCGCTACCGCCGGATAATCACTGGCGCTGTCCACCCCCACCACCTGTGCCCCGGCGCCCACGGCAAACAGCAGTTCGGTGAGATGCGGCGTCAGTGAAATGATGCGCTGCGGCGGATGCCTGAATTCGAGCGTCTGCCCGGCATCATCACGTACACGGATAGCGTCTGCCTGCGCAGGCAGGGCCAGCAACAAGCCAAGAAACAGATAAAACCAGCGGCTCACCGTCCAGCCAGACTGCCGCCGTGAAAGACTAGGCTCGCGCGCCCGTCATCGAAACGCAAGCGTGTCAGCGAAGCCGTTGCCACTTCAATGCGATAGGCATGTTCCAGCGGAATGTGCAGCGCCCAGGCAAACGCCATCCGGATGACACCGGCATGGCCCACCAGCAATACATGCTGCCCATCGTGTTGCGCCACCAGGTTATCAAGACCGGCAGCCACCCGCGCATGAAACCTGGCCAGTGGCTCGGCACCCGCCGGGCGGGCGTTGACTGGATCGGCCTTGAAGCGTGCCAGGATGCCAGGCGCATCCGCCTCGATCTCGGCGGCCGATTTACCCTCCCAGACGCCAAATCCGACTTCCATCAAGCGCTCGTCCAGCGACAACGGCAAGTCATGGCGCTCGGCCAGCGTTTCGGCAAAGGCACGGCAACGGGTCAGGGGCGAAGACACGATACGGGTCCACGGCGCAGTGTCGCCCACCGCACTGTGCATCTGAGTCCAGCCTTTTTCCGACAGGGGGTCGTCGATCTGGCCACGGTATTTGCGCCCACCAACGGGTTCCCCATGGCGCATCAGATCCAGCGTAGTGGTCACACCACCATCACCAGGTTGTCGCGATGGATCAACTCCGCTTCATCGACATAACCAAGCTCGGCCTCGATTTGGGTGCTGGGCTTTCCTGCAATCCGGCGTGTTTCACTGGCGCTGTAATTAATCAGTCCACGCGCAATCTCTTTGCCTTCCGAATCGACAATCGCGACCACTTCACCACGCTGAAATTCGCCCACAACGCCTTTCACTCCAACTGAAAGCAGGCTCTTTCCGTCCTCCTGCAAGGCGCGTACCGCACCGTTATCGAGCACCACACCACCTCGAAGCTGCAAGTGATCGGCCATCCACTGGCGGCGCGCAGCCAGGGTTTCCTGGCGCGAAATCAACTGGGTTCCGATCGCCTCGCCCGCCGCCAGGCGCAGCAACACATTGTCTTCACGCCCGCTACAGATCACGGTATGCGCGCCGCTTCGGGCCGCACGTTTGGCCGCCTGAATCTTGGTCAGCATGCCGCCCGTACCCACGCTGCTGCCCGCCCCACCCGCCATGTGCTCCAACTCGGGGTCACCCGCATGCGCGTTCATCACCAGGGTGGCTTCAGGATCCTTGCGCGGATCCGCGGTATACAGGCCGGGCTGGTCGGTCAGAATGATCAGGCAATCGGCCTCAACCAGATTGGTCACCAGCGCGCCCAGCGTGTCATTGTCGCCAAGCCGGATTTCATCGGTTGCGATCGCATCGTTTTCATTGATGATCGGCACCACGCGCAATTCCAGCAGCGTGCGCAGGGATGAGCGCGCATTCAGATACCGCGTACGGTCTGTCAGGTCTTCGTGAGTCAGCAGCACCTGAGCGGCATTCAGTCCGTGCGCCCGAAAGATCGATTCGTACGCCTGCACCATGCCCATCTGTCCCACGGCCGCAGCAGCCTGCAATTCCCTTACCGACTTGGGCCGCTTTTTCCAGCCCAGTCGCGAAATGCCCTCGGCAATGGCGCCACTGGAGACCAGCACCACCTCCTTGCCCTGCCCGGCCAGCGCGGCAATCTGCTCGGCCCAGCGCGACAGCGCCGCGTGATCAAGACCACGCCCACCTGCCGTAACCAGGCTGGAACCCACCTTGACGACGATGCGATGCGCATGTTTGACGACAGACCCGCTCATCGTGCGGCCCGCTGCAGATTCTGCACGGCCTCCTTGCTGTCCCTGACACGTATGCCATCTGGGCAGAAATGATCCTCAAACAGGGCTTTTTGATACGACAGCAACGAGCGAAGCTTGATGTTTTCCCATCTTGCGTTTCGCGCCTTCGACCATGTTCCGTTCGCATGGCCGTAAGCGTACAGGCGGCGCTCGCCCGATTCGCAACGCAAGCCTTCGTACGACACGTTTCTTGCGCCCCCCGCAGCTTCGATCACCACGGTGTAGCGGACCACGTTATCTGCACCGACGCTGATCGATTCCTTGTCGACGAAATGCCGGTTGCGGGTTGCCGACGACACATTGAACTCAATCAGATTTTCAGCCTTGGGATAGGGTGGCAATTGCGCTGCAACCTCTACCCAGGGTTTATCCTGGTCAAATTCATGTTCGAACACCCCCCACTCCGCATGAGCGACAATGGGTAGGCACAGCAGCAGGATAAGTAGCATTTTCATGCCGGCATTTTATTGTTTCAGCCACGGGATGTCTGCAAGAAAAGATCAAACTGGCCCCACACGGCTTCAGGCCCGGCCCGCACCTGGGATAAAATCAGGCCACTTTTCCATGGCGCCGGGCCTCACCCTCCGGCCTGGCCACCGATAAAACACCATGCTGCCTGCCTCACTCAAACGCTATGCCTGGCTTTCCATTGCCGCAGCCCTCGCCACCATCGTGCTCAAGGGCTGGGCCTGGTGGGTCACCGGTTCGGTCGGCATGCTTTCCGACGCACTCGAATCCTTCGTCAACCTGGCAGGCGCCATGATGGCGTTGGCCATGCTGTCCTTGGCCGCCATGCCAGCCGACGACAATCATGCGCACGGACATGGCAAGGCAGAATATTTTTCCAGCGCCTTTGAAGGCTTTCTCATCCTGATCGCCGCAGCCGGCATCATTTACGCCGCTATTGAACGCTTCCTTAACCCGCAACCCCTCGAAGCAGTCGGCATCGGGCTGGTGGTGTCGGCCATTGCCTCGGTGATCAATCTGGCCACCTCGCGCATTCTCATGGATGTCGGCCGCAAGCATAAATCCATCACACTTGAAGCCGATGCCCACCATCTGCTCACCGACGTCTGGACTTCTGCAGGCGTCATTGCGGGCGTCGGACTCGTATGGCTGACCGGCTGGCTTTGGCTCGATCCTGTGATCGCCCTGCTGGTGGCCTTGAATATTGTGTGGACCGGCTGGCAGTTGCTACAGCGCTCCGCTGCCGGCCTGATGGATGTGTCGATCCCGGATGACGAACTGCTGGCGATTGAAGCCATTCTGGACAAGTACCGCCAACTGGGCTTGCGCTTTCACGCCCTGCGCACACGCCAGGCGGGTACCCGCGCTTTCATCACGCTGCATGTTCTGGTCCCGGGTGCCTGGACAGTTCAGCAGGGACATGACTGGCTGGAGCACATCGAAGCGGATATCCGACAAGCGATTGAGCATGCGCACATCACCACGCATCTGGAACCCATAGAAGATCCCGTTTCCCTCGCCGACCAGGGACTGGATCGCCACGAAGACTGATCCATTCGATTACGTTTTAGCGGGCGCTGGTCCGGTTAAAGCCCTCAATGCAATTCTTGAGGTTTTTGAGCACACTGGCCTGGTCCGTCACCACGCAGTCGCCTGCATCAACAGCCGAAGTACTATCCACCCCGCCGCCGGCAGATACCGGCATCGAATTCTCTCCCGGCTCAAGCGTCTCGTTAGTTGGCTTCTTTGCCGTCTGGCTGGCGGCTGACTGTTTTGTGGGGCTGGGCTGCTCCAGTTTCTTTTGTGCCGCCTGCAACTCCACTTGTAAGTGTGCTTTTTCCTGGGCCGACTGCACCAGCATCCATGCCATGGCCACTAACGGCACCAGCAAAATAATGCTCAGCCCCGGAATCCACACCCACTTGTTCGACAGC
>CAYGMS010000085.1:0-7268 GCA_964350905.1 uncultured Thiobacillus sp.
ATAGGTAGTGGCGCAATTCTAAAATACTGAGGACTTGTTCAGGGCTTCCTTAGCGCGTCCCGCTTGAATGATGAGTTAGAAGGCTTATGCCTGCCATATATAAAAGATCAATAAATATGCGAAATCAAAAGTGAGAATTAGTATGTTGCCTAGAACACCAACCCACACCACAGCATTACGACCGTTATGTTTTACAAATCGATAGCCAAACACTATTGCTGAAAATGCAGGTATCGCACTCAGGATTCCCGGGGCATACCAAGCATTTAAGTAAGCCAGCATGCTGGGTAGGTCGGTTGGTAGGTTAAAAAATAATGCAGCACTCGCGATTGCTAGCGCGATTGGCACGAGTTCTAACGGATTCCTAGCAGTAACGGCCATGGGGCTTCTAACGTTTGAGTTGAGGGGCTGGACGCCGCAGGTGGCCAGTCCCAGTGAGCGAAGCGAACGACTCGAACGAATTATTAGGTGCGCGCGGTGTTAGCACGTTGCTTCCTATTGAGTACTCCCAAGGTAATAAGCCCCGCAATCACGCAGACCCACTGAAGCGCAGGAACTACAAACACTACAAGACCGCTCCGTGATTCGGAGCTTGGCCCGACCCACGGCCCAAGAAGCCAGACGGCGACAGCTACCGAGAGAATTGAGCTGGTCAACAATGTCACCTCCTGCGGGGTCTGAAGCCGGTTACCAGTGGCCGCAAGAACCAATGCTACAAGGGGCGATAGCAGCCAAGCGACCCCTGTAAGGACAGCGAGCACGCCTATCGGGTCGCTCGGAAGGTCAGTGAAACTGCCGAATAACCAGACCTCACCAAGTGCTGCAGCTGCAACCAAGAGCTTGACGGCGAAGAGCATGGTGATGTGCACCTAACAGTTATTTACCAGACCCACCGGTCCGTATTATTGAAATTCGCAGAACATACTGCTTTTTCGTAACTACTTGATTCATGGTCGGTTCGCTGAGGCTGTCTGTCCGCATATGCAATGATAATCCGGACCGAATGTCTGCTGTTGGAGAAATTCTCAGGCGACCGCTACTGGCCGGCAGCAGCCCATTCCTTTGTGCATGTGCCAGAGAGCCGTTAGTTTCGCCCCCTGAACTCCCAGGGCGGGATAGGATTGGTCTCACCCCATAAGCCCATTCTTCTCATTTTGGCCATCAGTTCGGCGCTTTCATATGCCGAGTGATCTTTGGCGGACTGTACGTTGGCCCCTTGCCTGACCCACCAGGCCATTCCCTCTCTGATTTGTTGCAGTCCTATATCAATACCATTCACTGTGATTTGACAGGCTTGATGGTCCCATCGCTCAAGCATGGAACAGTTGGCGACCGCTGTGCGATTGAGCGTTAGCCTGCTGAGATTGGTTTTCGATTGGTCGCCCCATGCCTGATAACGCTCAGGGGCGTCGATGGCGGCGATTTGTATTTTGTAGGGCTGTCGTCCAACCAAAAGAGTCAGGGTGTCGCCATCAGCGATATCGACTACGCGTCCTGTGAGGGTGTCTGCACTGGTCGCTGTGCCCATCAGGGTGAGCGCAATGGCAATCAGGATTTGGTTCCGGGTCAGGTGGTTTGACTTCATTTCGGGATTTCACTCCGTGGCTGATCATTTCATTGTTCAATGATGACTGTCACACCGGCTGGTTAATTCCCTTCCTTCCGCACGTCAGTGTTCCGTCCCTGGCTTCAGCCCCCGCAGCTTCTTGGTTTCTCCCCGTCGTTGTTTGCCTTCCAGTCGCCGCTTCTTGGATGCAAGGGTCGGGCGAGTGGGACGACGCGGTTTGTCCACTTCACAGGCTTCCTGAATCAGCGCAATCAGCCGTTCGAGTGCGTCGTCGCGGTTGCGCCGCTGGCTACGGTAGCGTTCGGCTTCGATGATGAGCACACCATCGAGGGTGACGCGGCGACCTGCCAGGGTGATGAGGCGGGCGCGCACCGGTTCGGGCAGCGAGGGTGAATGGGCGACGTCGAAGCGTAGCTGCACGGCGGTGGAGACCTTGTTGACGTTTTGTCCGCCGGGTCCGGAGGCACGGACGAAGCTTTCCTGAATTTCGCGCTCGTCGAGTTCGATCTGTTCGTTGACCCGGATCATGTTGACTGGCGGGCGATTACCACTTCACCAGATGCACGTTGTTGAGCGTGCGCCCGAGAAAGCGCTCGCCGATGGTCTGGAAGCGCAGGGGCACGTCGGTGACATGAAAGTCGTAGCGCGGCTGGGCGGGACCGGGGTTGGCCAGATTCTTGTCGGTGAGCAGTCTGGCGACCTGCTCGGCCATGGCTTCGGCGGAGTCGACCAGGTTCACGTCCTTGCCTGCGACCTGGCGCAGCAGCGGTTTCAACAGCGGATAGTGGGTGCAGCCGAGTACGAGGGTGTCGATGTGCTCGGCCAGCAGCGGCTTCAGATAATCCTGCGCGGTGAGGCGGGTGACTTCGTGGTCGAGCCAGCCTTCTTCCACCAGCGGCACGAGCAGTGCGCAGGCCTGCGAATGGATGCGTGAATCGGGCGCGTATTCGTGGATGGCACGTGCGTAGGTGTTGCTGTTGATGGTGGTGGGGGTGCCGATGACGCCGATGCGTTTGCCGCCGCGCGCAGACGCCGCACCGGCATCGATCACGTCCAGCACCGGCACGGACGACAAATCCTTGACCACCTGGGAGGCCACTGCCGCCATGGTGTTGCAGGCAATGACCAGCAGTTTGACGTCTTTTTCCAGCAGGAACTGTGCGATCTGGGTGGTGAAGTGGGTGATGGTCTCGACCGACTTCACCCCGTAGGGCACGCGTGCGGTGTCGCCGAAGTAGATGATGTTTTCGTAGGGCAGGCGCTCCATCAGGGCACGTACCACGGTCAGCCCGCCGATGCCGGAATCGAATACGCCGATGGGGGAATGTGCATTCGTGGACATGGGTGGCAAGATGACGCAATGGAGAAAACGATATTTTACCTGCAGGCTTGCGCTGTGCTGCTTTCTTTGGGACGGCATTCAGCATGAGCGGCTGCGCTTGCGACTCGGTGTGCGATGCGGCACCCTCCGACCCGCGCTACCGGCGGGCGCTGTGGATTGCCCTGGTGCTGAATGCGCTGATGTTCGGTGTGGAACTGTTCGCCAGCTTTGCGGCGCAGTCGGTATCGCTGCTGGCCGACGCGGTGGATTTTCTGGGCGATGCCGGCAACTATGGCGTGGCCCTGTTCGTGCTGGGCCTCGCGCCGGTGTGGCGCTCGCGTACGGCGCTGTGGAAGGGCTGGCTGATGGTCAGCTACGGCGTGTTCGTGCTCGGCAAATCGGCCTGGCAGTGGTCGGCTGGCGTGGTGCCGGAGCCCATCATCATGGGCTGGGTGAGTTTGCTTGCGCTGGCGGTCAATGTCGGCGTGGCGGCGCTGCTGTACGTGCACCGTCAGGGCGATGCGCAGGCACGCTCGGTGTGGCTATGCTCGCGTAATGACGCGCTGGGCAATCTGGCAGTGATGGGCGCGGCGGCCGGGGTGTGGGCGACGGCGCACGGCTGGCCCGACATTGCGGTGGCGCTGCTGCTGGCAGGATTGGCGTTGAGTTCGGGTGCGTCGGTGATACGTCACGCCCGTGAGGAATTGCGGACGGCTTAACCGGGCTGCTGGCGCGAAAGCGCCCATGCGACATGCTCGCGCACCGCTTCAGACGAATGATTCAGGTGTGACCTCAGTGCGGCTTGCACCTCGGCCGAAGACGGTGCGTTGCCCAGCGCCACGGCGATATTGCGCAGCCAGCGTTCATGGCCGATGCGGCGTATCGGCGAACCCGCCAGCCGTTCGCTGAAGTCGGCTTCGCTCCAGGCAAACAGTTCCACCAGCTTGGCGCTGTCGAGCCCGTTGCGCACTTTAAAATCCGCCAGCTCTGCGATCTGCGCAAAGCGGTTCCATGGGCACACCAGCTGGCAGTCGTCGCAGCCATAAATGCGGTTGCCCAGCAGCGGGCGCAGTTCCAGCGGAATGCTGCCTTTGAGTTCGATGGTCAGATAGGAAATGCAACGGCGCGCATCGAGCGTATAGGGCGCGATGATGGCCTGGGTCGGGCAGATGTCGAGGCAGGCCTGGCAGGTACCGCAGTGGTTGGCTTCGGGGGCGTCCACCGGCAGCGGCAGGTCGGTGTAGATTTCGCCGAGGAAGAACCACGAGCCGTGTTGCCGGTTCAGCAGCAGGGTGTGTTTGCCGCGCCAGCCGAGACCGGATTTGGTGGCGAGTTCGACTTCCAGCACCGGGGCGCTGTCGGTAAAGACGCGGAAATGATGCTCGCCGATGGCCTGGCCGATGCGTTCGGCCAGCGTTTGCAGGCGGTTGCGCAGCACCTTGTGATAATCGCGTCCCAGTGCGTAGCGGGAAATATAGGCAGCGTTGGCATCGCCCAGAATCGTGTGCGGGTCGGCAGACGCAGGCGGAAGATAATCCAGCCGTGCGCTGATGATGCGAATCGTGCCGGGGATGAGTTCGGCCGGCCGGCTGCGCTTGGTGCCGTGCGCCGCCATATAATCCATCTCACCATGAAATCCCTGATCCAGCCACGTTTGCAAACCGGCTTCGGCCGCACTCAGGTCGCTGTCGGCAATGCCCACGGCGGCAAATCCGAGCTCACGCCCCCATTGCCTGATCTGTACGACCAGCTGGGCCAAATCAAAACCTGAGTCCTGTTCATGCATAAGACCGATGATACCGTGCGCTGCATCCGCCATCTGGCGGACGAAGCCGCGACGCTGGCATTTGGCGCGCAACTGGCGCGGGAACTGAAGCCGGGGATGACGTTCTACCTGGAGGGCGACCTGGGCGCGGGCAAGACCACGCTGGTGCGCGGACTGCTGCGTGCACTGGGTCATGTTGGACGGGTGAAGAGTCCGACCTATACTCTAATTGAGTCATACAGCGTATCCGGGTTTGAGGTATTCCACTTTGATCTGTATCGTATGCATGACCCGCGCGAATGGCTGGACGCAGGCTTTCGCGATGTGAGCGATGGGCTGGCGGTGAGTTTGATCGAATGGCCGGAAAAGGCAGCAGGCTGGTTGCCACCGCCGGATGTGATCATTCATTTGCGCATCAGCGACGACAGCCGTGAGGTTGAATGCGAGGCACGAAGCCTGCGCGGAACACATTTTCTGGAGACATGTTGCACGCCTTGTTGAGAGTTTTCCTGTTGTGTAGTTTGCTGGTGTCGGGCATGGCCCAGGCGCTGCAGTTGAGTGCGACGCGCCTGTGGCCGTCGCCCGATTACACACGGATCACACTGGAATCGACCAAGCCAGTCACGCACAAGTTTTTCATGCTGTCGAATCCCGAGCGACTGGTGATCGATCTCGAAGGCATTGAACCAGGGTCCGCACTTGATGCGCTGGCCGGACAACTCACCGCAGCCGACCCGTATATCAGTGCAATCCGGGTGGGGGTCAATCGCCCGGGCGTAATGCGTGTGGTGCTTGACCTCAAAACAACGGTCAAGCCTTCGGTCTTTCAGTTGCAGCCGCTGGAGCCCTATGGCCACCGTCTGGTGGTGGATATCTACCCTGCCCAGGCAGCCAACATGCCGGGCAATGCGCTTGCCGTGCTGCCGCCCAATGCGACTGAGGGTTCCAATGCGACCGAGCCGGCCAGGGCCAAGCCGGCGGTGCCGCAGTATGCACGGCTGATCACGGTGGCGATCGATGCCGGCCACGGCGGCGAAGACCCGGGCGCAATTGGCGCCAATGGTTCGCGCGAGAAAGACATCACGCTGGCGCTGGCGAAAAAGCTCAAACAGAAAATCGACGCGCAGGAAAACATGCGCGCCGTACTGGTGCGTGACGGTGATTATTTTGTGCCGTTGTCTCAGCGAGTCGTGAAGGCGCGTGGCGCCAAGGCCGATCTGTTCCTGTCGATTCATGCCGATGCATTCATCAAGCCGCAAGCACGTGGTTCGTCGGTGTTTGCGCTGTCGGAGAACGGTGCCACCTCGGTGGCTGCACGCTGGCTGGCCAAGAAGGAAAACGATGCCGATCTGGTAGGCGGCATCAATGTTGACGTCAAGGATCCTTTCCTCAAGCGCACGCTGATCGACCTGTCGCAAACCGCCACCATCAACGACAGCCTGAAGCTGGGGCATGCGGTTCTGAAGGAAATCGGCGGTATCAACAAGCTGCACAAGGCGCAGGTCGAGCAGGCGGGATTTGCCGTGTTGAAGGCCCCGGACATTCCATCGATCCTGATCGAGACCGCGTTCATTTCCAATCCGGAAGAGGAAAAGCGCCTTAATGATTCCGACTACCAGGACAAACTGGTGGATGCCATCATTAGCGGCATTAAAACGTATTTTGACAAGCATCCGCTGACTTCGCCCACGCGGCTGACCCGCAATCCATGACCGCCAGTTTGCTGGGCGCAGCGGCCCCGGGGTTCGACCGGCCGCTGGATGTGCTGGAGGCATGTCACGGCCGCATCACCAAACAATGTGACACGCTGGGCAGGTTGTTGACGCATCTGCCGGTACACGGCGCCGACACCCAGGCGCAACAGGCTGCACGCGCGGTGCTGATGTATTTCGATAGCGCTGCAGTCCACCACCATGACGATGAAGAACGCAATCTGTTTCCGCTGCTGGAGCAGGCGGGCGCAGCAGGTGCCTGTGACCTGGTGGAAACGTTGACGCTGGAACACGATGAACTGGCGTTGTTATGGCGACGGTTGCGGGTGAGCCTGCAGCGGATCGAATCCGGTGAATCGGCTTCACTGGATGAAGCGTTGACGCAGCGCTTTGTCGCACTCAACCGCAGCCATCTCGAATTTGAAAACACCCATGTATTGCCGTTGGCGCGGCAAATGCTCGCCGCTGCAGACGTCGAACGGCTCGGCCTTGCCATGGCCGCCCGGCGCAACCTGCCGCACGCTCAGGGTGAACAGACTTGAGCGGATGTCGGCCGTGACGATACGTGTCTTGCCCGATGTGTTGATTTCGCAGATCGCGGCCGGCGAAGTGGTCGAGCGCCCGGCCGCCGCCTTGAAGGAAATCCTGGAAAACAGCCTCGATGCCGGTTCGACCGAGATTGAGGTTGAACTGGAGCAGGGCGGCATCAAGCGCATCCGGGTCAGCGACAACGGCTCAGGGATCAGGCGTGACGAACTGGCCTTGGCATTGACGCGCCACGCCACCAGCAAGATTGCCAGTTTGTCGGATCTGGAGCAGGTGGCGAGCCTGGGCTTCCGTGGCGAGGCGCTGGCGTCGATTGCCGCGATTGCGCGGGTGCAACTCACCAGCCGCAGCGCCAAC
>CAYGMS010000085.1:7368-8548 GCA_964350905.1 uncultured Thiobacillus sp.
GGGTGCGTCGGGTGCTGGGCGATGCGTTTGAGCAAAACACGATTGCCGTCGAATCGGCAGCGGGTGTGTTGAAGCTGTCGGGCTGGGTGATCCGCCCCGGTGCCGCTACGGCCAGTCGCGACAACCAGCATGCGTTCGTGAATGGCCGCTATGTGCGCGACAAGCTGATCGTTCACGCCCTGCGCGAGGCCTATCGTGATGTGCTGCACCATCAATTGAACCCGGCGTATTGCCTGTTCATCACCTTGCCGCCTGATCTGGTGGATGTGAATGTGCATCCGGCCAAGACCGAGATCCGCTTCCGCGACAGCCGGGGCGTTCACCAGTTTCTGTTTCATGCAGTCGAGCGCCTGTTGTCTGCGCCGGTCGAAGCAGACGTCGCCGCCACGCACGGTGACCGGGCATTTGTGCCGCAGCCGACCGGCTATGCGCCCCCCCGGCAGACACTGATGCCGTTGCAGGTCAACGAGGCCATGGCGTTTTATGCGCCGCAGGGACAGGGTTCGGTCCCCCAGGAGCAAACGCCAGAGCATGAACCGTCGGCTGTGGATGCGCCCCCGCTGGGCTATGCGCTGGCGCAGCTGCATGGCGTCTATGTGCTGGCACAGAACGCACAGGGGCTGGTGCTGGTCGACATGCATGCCGCGCATGAGCGGGTCGTCTACGAAAAACTCAAAGCCGCGCTGGATGCCCGTGCCGTCCCGGCGCAGGCCCTGCTCATCCCGGTCGCACTGACCGTCGATGCCAGCGATCTGGCTGAAATGGCATCGCATCTGGAGACCCTGCGGGAAATCGGCTTTGAACTGTCGATCACCTCGCCCACGTCGGTGGTGGTGCGTTCGGTGCCGTGGTTGCTGAAACAGGCCGACCCGGTGGAACTGACGCGCGCGGTGCTGCGTGAAATCGCCGAGTTTGGCGTGGTGCGCCTGCTGGCCGAGCGCCGCAACGAATTATTGGCGACGCTGGCGTGCCATGGTGCGGTACGCGCCAACCGGCATCTGACGATTCCGGAAATGAATGCATTGCTGCGCGAGATGGAAGCCACCGAGCGCGCCGGGCAATGCAACCATGGCCGTCCCACCTGGTTTCAGGTCAGTCTCAAGGAACTCGATGCCATGTTCATGCGTGGCCGTTGAGTTTTCCTGGACGTAAATTTTACGTGGCGCGATTTTGAATATAA
>CAYGMS010000086.1:0-8427 GCA_964350905.1 uncultured Thiobacillus sp.
CTTTCATGGCTGGCTCCATGGGGGTCGGGGCGATGTCGATGGCGACTCGGGCCGACGCATTATAAAGGGGTTGCCGCGAGAAACAGGCGGCGCGGGGTACTGCAGGGAGGGGGCGTTTAATGTGCGTGCGCAGAGCGCAGCAGCAGGTCGCCGAACAGAACGCTCGACAGACAGAGGCAGAAAGAAGGGTGCAACTGTTTAGACATGGTCCAAATTCTATCTATTTTTCGTCTTCATGCAAGGGGGTAACGGCTTTCGCCGATTTTTTGTGGCGCATCATCCGCCACACTGCATCCGCATAACCGGATAGCCCGTACAACACAAACACCACAAACAGCACTTCGGGCGGGCTGGTCGAAACCAGTATGAAGGCCAGCACGATCAGCAGAATGACAAAGAACGGTACGCTCTTTCTGAGGTTGATTTCCTTGCCGCTGTAGTAACGGAAATTGCTGACCATGGTGATCCCGCCCAGCAATGCCATGACCGCTGCCAACCAGCGCACATCCTGTCCTGCCACGCCATATTCAACCATCACCCAGACAAAGCCGGCGATGAGTGCCGCGGCGGCCGGGCTGGGCAAACCCTGGAAAAAGCGCTTGTCGGTCACGGTTTCGTGTTGCGTGTTGAAGCGTGCCAGCCGCAGGGCTGCACCTGCACAGTACACAAAGGCTGCGATCCAGCCGAGCTTGCCCATTCCCTGCAAGGCAAATTCATAAATCACCAATGCAGGTGCCACGCCGAACGACACCATGTCGGACAGGCTGTCATATTCGGCGCCGAACGCGCTCTGCGTGTGCGTCATGCGGGCGACCCGCCCATCCAGACCATCGAGCACCATGGCAATCAGAATCGCCACGGCGGCGTGTTCAAAGCGGCCGTTCATCGCCTGTACCACGGCATAGAAGCCGGCGAACAAGGCACCGGTGGTGAACAGGTTGGGCAGCAGGTAAATGCCCCGGTCACGCATACGCGGGCGTCTCGCTTCGGCTTTGCGGTGATTGAAATCGAGCATGGGATACCTAGGGCGTGTTAACACTAATTTCGCGTCCGCGTTGCCGCGAGAAAGCGATGGATGCAAGGCGCGTCGCGCCGGTAAAGGCCATCCCTTGCCAAGCGGCGCAACGCCGCAGACGTGCTTTCTCGTGGCAACCCGAAGGGACGGGCCGATTCGGGCGCATGCCTTTGTCGCGAGCCACTTGCAGTGAACGACACTGCGGCGCGTCTCGCTTCGCGGCCTGCATCCCGAATCGGCCTCGTCGCGGGCGTGAAATTAGTGTTATCACGCCCTAGTTACCAACGAGCCAATATGGTACGCCCGCCAGTCACTTTTTGGCCGATCGAAACTTCGGCACGTGCCGTCACCGGCAGGTAGACATCCACCCGCGAACCAAACCGGATAAAGCCGTAACGCTGGCCACGCACCAGTTTGTCGCCAGTACGCACATAACACAGAATGCGCCGTGCGATCAGCCCGGCAATCTGCACCGAGGTGACATCGCCACGCGCAGTCTGGATCCAGATGGCATTGCGCTCGTTTTCGGTGGACGCCTTGTCGAGGTCGGCATTCACAAAGCTGCCGGGCGTGTACCAGCGGCCCTTGACCTCGCCATCAACCGGGCTCTTGTTGGAATGCACATTGAACACGTTCATGAACACGCTGATTTTCAGCGCTTCACGCTCCAGATACGGATCGTTGACCTTTTCAACCACGACAATACGGCCGTCGGCTGGCGCAATCACTGCGTCGGCATCGGTCGGCGGCACGCGCGCCGGGTCGCGAAAAAACTGCAGCGCAAAGACCGCCCAGATCCAGAAGGGAATCGACCAGTAGCCAATCAGCCAGGTTGCAATCAATGCAGCCGCAAATGCAGCCAGCAGAACCAGCCAGCCTTCGCGGGCGATGAGGGGATGTCTCATATGTTTTGGAATACCTGAGAAAAAAGGGGTGAGGCAAGCGGATCGATGCTCCGCTCGCCTCACCCCTGATTCATTCACTCATTAGTTCTTCGAGTGGTCGACCAGCTTGTTGGCAGCGATCCAGGGCATCATGGCGCGCAGCTTGCCACCCACCACCTCGATCTGGTGCGCGGCGTTGTTGCGGCGGCATGCGGTCATCTCGGGGTAGTTGGACTGTCCTTCGAGAATGAAGCGCTTGGCATAGTTGCCGTTCTGGATATTGGCCAGGCATTCCTTCATCGCGGCCTTGGACTGGGCGTTGATGACCTGAGGGCCGGTCACGTACTCGCCGTATTCCGCGTTGTTGGAAATCGAGTAGTTCATGTTGGCGATGCCGCCCTCGTACATCAGGTCGACGATCAGCTTCAGTTCGTGCAGACATTCGAAGTAGGCCATCTCGGGCGCGTAACCTGCTTCGGTCAGGGTTTCGAAACCGGCCTTGACCAGTTCCACGGCGCCGCCGCACAGCACGGCCTGCTCGCCGAACAGGTCGGTCTCGGTCTCGTCCTTGAAGGTGGTTTCGATGATGCCGGTACGGCCGCCACCAATGGCCGAAGCGTAGGACAGCGCCAGGTCGCGCGCCTTGCCGGAAGCGTCCTGGAACACCGCGATCAGGTCGGGAATGCCGCCGCCCTTGACGTACTCGGAGCGCACGGTGTGGCCCGGTGCCTTGGGGGCGATCATGATCACGTCGAGGTCGGCGCGTGGCACGATCTGGTTGTAGTGAATGGAGAAACCGTGGGCAAAAGCCAGGGTCGCGCCCTTCTTCAGATTCGGCTCCACTTCGTCACGGTACAGTTTGAACTGGAACTCATCGGGGGTGAGGATCATCACCAGGTCGGCGCCGGCGACTGCCTCGGGCACGGTCTTGACCTTGAGGCCAGCGTTCTTGGCTTTCTTGGCGGAGGCCGATCCCGGACGCAGGGCGACGGTCACGTTGACGCCGGAGTCCTTGAGGTTACAGGCGTGGGCGTGGCCCTGCGAGCCGTAGCCGATAATGGCGACCTTGCGCTTCTTGATGAGGGAAAGATCGGCGTCCTTATCGTAAAAAACTTTCATGGTTAATCCCAGGTAATAAGTTAAAAATAGCCAGTAAAAATCAGATTTTGAGACTGCGCTCGCCACGTCCGATGCCAGACGCGCCGGTGCGCACAGTTTCGATGATGGAAGCAGAATCGATCGCATCCAGGAAGGCGTCCAGCTTGGAACCGGCACCTGTCAATTCGATGGTGTAGGTCGCTTCGGTTACGTCGATGATACGGCCACGGAAAATATCGGTGGTGCGTTTCATTTCATCGCGCCCCGCCCCCGTTGCCTTGACCTTGACCAGCATCAACTCACGCTCGATGTGGGCTCCCTCGGTGAGATCCATCACCTTGATCACGTCGACCAGCTTGTTCAACTGCTTGGTGATCTGCTCGATGATGTCTTCCGAACCCACGGTGACGATGGTCATGCGCGACAAGGTCGCATCTTCGGTCGGCGCGACGGTCAACGATTCGATATTGTAGGCGCGCGCAGAAAACAAACCAGCCACACGCGACAGGGCACCCGACTCGTTTTCCATCAACAGCGAAATAATATGACGGCGCACCATTACAGTTCCTCCGCCAGAATCATTTCGGACAGACCTTTGCCTGCGCCAACCATGGGGAACACGTTCTCAGCCTGGTCGGTCTGGAAGTCCATGAACACCAGACGCTCCTTCAGCGCGGGCGAGAACGCTTCCTTCAGCGCGGCTTCGACGTCCTCGGGCTTGTCGATGCGCATGCCGACGTGGCCGTAGGCTTCGGCCAGCTTGACGAAGTCGGGTAGGGAATCCATGTAGGACTCGGCGTAGCGGCTGCCATAGAAGAACTCCTGCCACTGCCGCACCATGCCCATGTAGCGGTTGTTGAGCGTGACGACCTTGATCGGAATACGGTACTGCTTACAGGTAGAGAGTTCCTGGATGCACATCTGGATACTCGATTCGCCGGTGACGCAGGCCACCTGCGCGTCGGGATGCGCGAGCTGCACGCCCATGGCGTACGGCAGGCCGACGCCCATGGTGCCCAGACCACCGGAGTTGATCCAGCGCCGCGGTTTGTCGAATTTGTAATACTGCGCGGCCCACATCTGGTGCTGGCCCACATCGGAGGTAATAAAGGCGTCGCCCTTGGTCACTTCCCATAATTTTTCCACCACGTACTGCGGCTTGATGATGGGACTCTGCTTGTCGTATTTGAGGCAGTTTTTCGAGCGCCACAATTCGATCTGCGTCCACCAGGCATTCAGCGCGGCCGGATCGGGTCGCTCCTTGGCCATCTTCAGCAGCGCCAGCATGTCGGTCAGCACAGATTTCACATCGCCGACGATCGGCACATCGACCTTGACGCGCTTGGAAATCGACGAAGGATCGACATCGACATGGATGATGCTGCGCTGCTCACGTGCAAAGTGGGCCGGGTCGCCGATCACACGATCGTCGAAACGCGCACCAACGGCCAGCAGCACGTCGCAGTGCTGCATGGCCATGTTGGCTTCGTAGGTGCCGTGCATCCCCAGCATGCCGAGGTTCTGCTTGTCGGTGGCCGGATACCCGCCCAGGCCCATCAGGGTGTTGGTGACCGGAAAGCCCAGCAAGCGTGCCAGCTCAACCAGCTGTCCAGAGGCATCGCCCAGCACCACGCCGCCGCCCGCATACACCACCGGGCGTTTGGCGTCGAGCAACATCTGCACGGCGCGCTTGAGCTGTCCGCTGTGGCCTTTGACCACCGGGTTGTATGAGCGCATTTCGACCGTATCGGGATAGACGAAATCTGTGATGTGGGCCGTCACGTCCTTGGGTACATCCACCACAACCGGGCCTGGACGGCCTGTTGCGGCAATGATGAACGCCTTCTTCATGGTTGCCGCCAGGTCTTTCACGTCCTTGACGAGGAAGTTGTGCTTGACGCACGGGCGCGTGATGCCCACGGTGTCGACTTCCTGGAACGCATCCAGGCCAATCGCCGCAGTCGGCACCTGTCCGGTGACGACGACAATCGGGACAGAATCCATATACGCCGTGGCGATACCGGTCACGGCGTTGGTCACGCCCGGCCCCGATGTCACCAGCGCCACGCCGACACGACCGGTGGAACGCGCATAGGCATCGGCCGCATGAACGGCAGCCTGCTCATGTCGCACCAGCACATGCTTGAATTTGTCCTGCTTGAAAATTTCGTCGTAGATATTGAGAACGGCTCCACCAGGGTAGCCAAACACAAACTCGACCCCTTCTTCAGCCAGACAACGTACAACGATCTCGGCGCCTGTGGCTTCCATAAACTGGCAATAAATCAATTCGTTGGTGAACCTGTGAGAGTAATCGTTTTGCCCCGTTTTGGTCAAGAAATCACGGCAAAACGGCCTTTTTGCGGATACCCGTCCCGAAAAACAAGAAACCCTTCTGTCACAGGTGGAAAGGGGGGATCGCCCTGAACTGCTTTACGATATACAACCAGTACCATCCGAGTTTTGACACATTGGCGCACGCTTGAACTCTTCGCCACATCAGACCGCAACCTGGAACCTCCATGCAAGATAACGCAACCCCCCTCCCCCCTGCCTCATTCATGACCCGCATCGCTACCATGGTCTACGAGTTGTTGCTGGTCACGGCAGTCGTATTCGTCGCCTCGTTCATCATCGCTCCGCTCGTGGGCGAGTTGCAGGCGCCCTGGCAACGACATCTGTTTCAGGGCTACATCCTGAGTGTGCTATTCGCCTACTTCAGCACATTCTGGGTGCGCAGCGGACAAACACTGGCAATGAAAACCTGGCGCATCCGCCTGGTTCAGCAAAATGGCAATCTCCTTACTTTCAGGCAGGCAGCATTTCGTTTTGCGCTTGCCTTGATTGGGATTGCGCTCGCGGGCGTTGGGCTCTGGTGGGCGTTTTTCGACCGGGACAAACAGTTTCTGCATGACCGGATCGTTGGAACCCGGCTGGTCCGTGTGCCGCACAAAGCCTGAAGCGATGACTTGGCACGACCATCTGATTGCACGTTTGCAGGACATCCAGCCCGATAGCGTGTGCGCGCTTGATGCAGCCGCTTATCAACTGGCCCTCGACGCATGCCCCGGCACACCGGTAAACATGCACGAGCAGCAACCAGCACAAACCTGCAGACTCGCGCTGGGTATCAATGCGCTTAACGGGCTGGACGCACACCGCGCGCAACATTTGATCAATCAAGTGCGGCTGTATGTTGCTCCGCGGCTTCTGCTCGTCGCACAAGCGGAGTGTGCACTGGATGAATCGTCTTTCCGGGCGTTGGGCTTCACCCTTTCCATGCACGACCCGGCCCATCGCACACGGGTTTATTACTACGATCTCGATGCTTACAAGACCGTGCCGGACTGGCTCAATTCCCGCTTCTGGGCTCACCCCGAACGCTGGGAACCCTGACACCCCAACCCCCTGCAGTTCGCCATCGGTTACACTGTTTTCTACCTTAGCAAGGGCTTCCCATCATGAAATTCATCCCCCACAACACACTTGAAGAACAGTTGGCTGCCGTCCATGCCGGCACCCACGAACCCGAGACCTTCGTGATTCAACTGCTGGACCAGCAACTGTTCATGCCGGTGCGCGACGAAAAAAATCCGATACAGGGATTCCAGCGTTCAACCAAGGCCGAGCCACTGATCATTGAAGATGAGGATGGCGAGCGCATTCTGGTGCTTTTCACCAGCCCCGAACGCGCCAAGCCCTTTGTCGAACATTATCCGGAATTTGCCGGTGGCATTTTGACCGAGCTGTCCTGGATACTGCGCCGCATCGGTGGTGGCGTGCCGATTTCGCTCAATCCCGGCTGGGAGATCGGCATGGATTTCGACGCGGACACAACCGCGCAACTGCTCGCGCAACTCCCGCCCGAGAGGCCAGTCTGAGCGGAACCCGATCAATTATTTAATTTCTCGCCATGCTCTCCCAACCCGCGCTTGCTGCATTCCGCTCCGCACTGGGGCCGGATCGCGTCTTCGACGATGCATCCACGCTCGCCCTGTATGCACACGATGAAACCCCGTGTCATATCGAGCCCGATGCCGTCCTGTTCCCCGCGTCGCACGATCACGTGCTCGCACTTGCACGCATTGCATTTGAACATCGTATTGCCTTGACGCCGCGGGGCGCCGGTTCCGGAAATGTCGGTGGCTCCCTGCCCTCACCCGGCAGTGTCGTTGTCAGTTTCGAATGCATGCGGCGTGTACTCGAATTTGATCCCGACAACCGGTTCATCGTTGTCGAGCCCGGCGTGGTCACCGAAGATATCGATCGCATCGCACGTGACGCTGGCCTGTTTTACCCGCCCGATCCCGGCAGCGGTGCCTATTGCAGCATCGGTGGCAATCTCGCCATGAACGCGGGGGGGCCGCGTGCCGTCAAATACGGCGTCACCCGCGATTTCGTACTGGGGCTGCGCGCCGTCACCGGCAGCGGGCAGGAAATCCGCACCGGCTGCCGCACCACCAAAGGCGTCACCGGCTACGACCTCACCCGCCTGCTGGTCGGCTCCGAAGGCACACTTGCCCTCATCACCGAAGCGACATTGAAACTGCTGCCTGCACCGGAGTCTGTCGCTACCCTGCGCGTGTGCTACGCCAGCAACCGCGCCGCACTCGATGCCGTCAGCCGCGTCATGCACCAGGCAGTCGTACCCTGCGCACTCGAATTCATGGACCATCGTTCCATCGAGGCCATCCGCCCGACCGGCGCAGCCGATGACCTGCCACCCGGTACGCGGGCATTGCTGATGGTGGAGGCCGATGGTGTCACGCAGGATCTGCCACGCCAGATTGCCGCGCTGGAAGAAGCCCTCACCGGTGAAGGACTGCTCGGAATGCGCAGCGCCTTCAAGCACGAAGACATCAAACGGCTATGGGCTGCGCGCAAATCGCTGTCACTGGCCGTCAAGCGCATTGCCCCGCTCAAGATGAACGAAGACGTCGTCGTACCGGTATCGCAGCTCGCCGATTTTGTCGACTTCATCGACCAGACCGCACACACCCATCAACTGGCCGTGGTCTCGTTCGGCCACGCGGGAAACGGCAACCTGCACATCAATTTCATGGTGCACCCAGAAGATGCCGATGAAATGACGCGTGCGCATACTGCCCTTGAAGCCCTCATGCGCCGCGTCCTGGCACTGGGTGGAACACTCTCGGGCGAACATGGTATCGGCACCGAAAAGCGCCGTTTTATCTCGCTGGAAATCAGCCCTGACACTCTTGCGATGATGCGCAGTATCAAACAGCAGTTCGACCCCCACCACCTGTTGAACCCGGGCAAGGTTTTTCCTGATTAATATCGCCGTGAAAGCTTTACAAGCACGAAATGCATGTATAAAATGCGCGGCTTCGTTGGGGGTATAGCTCAGCTGGGAGAGCGCTTGCATGGCATGCAAGAGGTCAGCGGTTCGATCCCGCTTACCTCCACCAA
>CAYGMS010000087.1:0-3186 GCA_964350905.1 uncultured Thiobacillus sp.
TCGTTGCGCTCCAGATCGACCAGCATGACGTGTTCAGCGCGCTCCTTGGGGTGCGCCTGCAGTCGGGCACGCAGGGCCTCATCCTCTGCGGGATCGTCACTGCGGGGATGCGTACCCGCAATGGGCCGGGTCTCCAGAATACCGTCACGTCCCAGGCGAACCAGACGCTCGGGGGACGAACTGACGATGGACCATGCGTCCATCTGCACCAGCGCCGAAAATGGCGCGGGATTTTTCTGCATCAGCTGCTTGAACAGTGCCGACGGCACCACGGTATCGGCAAAGCTGGCCTGCCAGCCTCGAGACAGGTTCACCTGGAACACATCGCCCGCACGAATGTAAGCCTGAATGCGGGCCACCCCCGTCAAGAAGGCATCCGGATCATCCTCCTGCAGCGTGACCTGCTCCGGCATAGGTGGGATAGAGGGGGGCGACCGCGCCAGGTCATCCGCCATCGCATCGATCAATCCATGCCGCCCCGGCTCGGCCACCAGCACGCAGCGGCCACTTTCACGCTCGAACAGGATGGCAGCCGGAATACGCGTCAGCCAGGCCAGCGGAAAATCGTCATCGGCGGCCATGCCCACGCTGGGTTCAAACACGCCACCCAGTTCGTAGGCAAACGCGCATAACCAGCCACCGGCAAAGGGTAGTCCATGATCGAATTGAGCAGATTGAGCCGGTTTGATCTGCATCGCCGGATGCGATTGCAGGCCTTGCAGTCCCTCGCCGGCGGTCACGCACACGGTGTCCTGTGGAAAGGCAAACAGCACATCCCAACCGGACTCCCCGCTGCCAAGAAACAAGCCCGGGTAACGCTGCGGATTGGACGCCTGCAGCCCGACCAGGTCAGGCCGCTCCAGATGGGGCGGCAGCGGCCATTCCCGGATGTCCAGCGTATCCAAGACAATCCGCCGCGCGGGTCAGACGCGTTTGAACACCAGCGAACCGTTGGTGCCGCCAAATCCAAAATTGTTCTTCAGCGCCACGTCGATCTTCATTTCACGTGCCGTGTTGGCACAGTAGTCGAGATCGCACTCCGGATCCTGCGAAAAGATGTTGATGGTTGGTGGCGATATCTGATGATGCAGCGCCAGCACGGTGAACACGGATTCGACGCCGCCGGCACCGCCCAGCAAGTGGCCCGTCATCGACTTGGTCGAGTTGACTACGGTCTTGTAGGCCGCATCGCCCAGTGCAAGCTTGATTGCATCGGTTTCATTCTTGTCGCCCATCGGCGTCGACGTGCCGTGCGCGTTGATGTAGTGCACCTGGTCAGCATTCACGCCGGCGTCACGCATGGCGTTCTGCATCGAACGCCTGGGGCCGTCCGTACTCGGTGCGGTCATGTGATAGGCGTCACCGCTCATCCCAAAGCCTGCCACCTCGGCGTAGATTTTGGCGCCGCGCGCCTTGGCGTGCTCGTATTCTTCCAGCACCAGCACCCCTGCACCCTCGCCCAGCACAAAGCCATCACGGTCTTTATCCCAGGGGCGACTGGCCGTGGCCGGGTCGTCGTTGCGCGTGGACAATGCACGTGCCGCGGCAAATCCGCCCAGGCCCAATGGCGACGAGGCACATTCGGCCCCACCTGCGACTATCACGTCGGCATCGCCATGTTCGATCATGCGGGCGGACAAACCCACTGCGTGCAGGCCGGTGGTACAGGCAGTCACAATGGCCAGATTTGGGCCTTTGATTCCGTAGTGAATCGAAAGGTTGCCCGAAATCATGTTGATGATGGAACCGGGAATAAAGAAGGGTGAAATCTTCCGTGGCCCGGATTCCATCAGCAGGGTGTGCGTGTCCTCGATCAGCGGCAGGCCGCCGATTCCGGAACCGATGTTGATGCCAATACGCTCGGCATTGGCTTCGGTGATCTCGAGACCCGAGTCGCGTATTGCCTGAATACCTGCCGCCATGCCGAACTGGATGAAGACATCCATGCGGCGGGCTTCCTTCGGGTTGATATATTGCCCAACGTCGAAACCCTTCACCTCACCCGCCATCTGCGAGGTAAAGGATGAAGGATCGAAACGGGTAATCCGGGCGATTCCGGTGCGGCCTGCAACCAGGTTGTCCCAGGCTTCCGGTATGGTATTGCCGACTGGAGAAACGATCCCCAGTCCGGTGATGACGACGCGGCGTTTGGACAAAAGTCAGTCCTTTTTACGAGTGAACAATCAGCTTGAGTGGCTGTTGACGTAGTCAATTGCCTGCTGAACGGTGGTGATCTTTTCTGCGTCTTCATCCGGAATCTCGCAGCCAAACTCTTCTTCCAGCGCCATCACCAGTTCAACGGTGTCGAGCGAGTCAGCGCCCAGGTCCCCAACAAAGGAAGACTCAGTCTTGATGTCTGCCTCGTTGACGCCCAATTGTTCGGCGACGACTTTAGTTACACGCTGTACGTTATCCATTACCAATCCTCTCTTGAAATGTGGCTTCAATATAATTTTGAAGCCGGAAAATTAAAACCGACCGATCTTACCAAACTTTCAGCGACGATTACGCCATATACATACCGCCATTTACATGCAGGGTCGTACCCGATATGTAAGCCGCGGCGGGAGAAGCAAGAAAAGCAACGGCCTGGGCAATATCTTCTGCCGAGCCCAGGCGTCCCAACGGGATATGAGCCAACAAGGCCTGACGCTGTGCGTCGGGCAATGCGCGGGTCATGTCGGTATCAATGAAACCCGGCGCTACACAGTTGACCGTTATGTTGCGGCTGCCCACTTCACGTGCCAGCGACTTGGTGAACCCCATGATGCCTGCTTTGGCCGCACTGTAATTGGTTTGACCGGCATTGCCCATGGAGCCGACCACCGAAGCAATGGAAATGATCCTGCCGGTGCGGGCTTTCATCATGGCGCGCAGCACTGCGCGCGACAGACGGAACACCGAGGTCAGGTTGGTCGCCATGATGTCGTCCCATTCCTCGTCCTTCATGCGCATCAGCAGATTGTCACGGGTGATGCCGGCATTGTTGACCAGAATGCTGACGTCTCCGTGCAGCGCATTGATCGTGGTCATGACCGCCTCGACTTCGGCCGCGCTGGTGACATTGAGGTTCATGCCGCCGCCCTTGATCTTGGCGGCAGCCAGGTAATCGCCAATGGCCTCGGCGCCTTTATCGCTGGTCGCCGTGCCGATCACGGTCGCGCCGGCCCGCCCCAGTTCAAGCGC
>CAYGMS010000087.1:3286-8311 GCA_964350905.1 uncultured Thiobacillus sp.
TATCGCTGGTCGCCGTGCCGATCACGGTCGCGCCGGCCCGCCCCAGTTCAAGCGCAATGGCCTGACCAATTCCACGGCTGGCACCGGTCACCAGCGCGATTTGTCCTTGCAGCATGTTATCTCCCGTCATAGGTTCAGTGCAGCCTGCAGGCTGGCTTCATCCACCAGCGGCAAGGCAGGCAAACTGTCGTCGATCCGTTTACCGAGGCCAGCCAGCACCTTGCCGGGACCGCACTCAATCACAGTTTCCGTCCCGGCAGCTTTCAGGGCCTGCACGGTTTCAACCCAGCGCACCGGTGTATGCAGCTGTTTGGCCAGCGCTGCGCGTATCGCATCGGGCTCGGTGTGGCTCATCACATCGGTATTGTGCAAAACCGGAATCGAAGGTTCCTTGATCGTGATGGTTTGCAGGTGCGCCAGCAGCTTTTCAGCCGCCGGCACCATCAATGTCGAATGCGACGGCACGCTGACCGGCAGCGGCAAGGCGCGCTTGGCGCCCTTTTCCTTGGCCAGCACCATGGCGCGTTCAACAGCGGCCTTGTTGCCCGCAATCACCACCTGGCCGGGTGAATTCAGGTTCACCGCTTCAACCACTTCGCCTGCGGCCGCTTCTGCACACACCGCACGTACCGTATCGTCATCCAGCCCCAGAATCGCAGCCATCGCGCCGACACCTTCAGGCACGGCAGCCTGCATGGCCTCGGCGCGAAAACGCACCAGCCTGATGGCATCGGAAAAACCCAGCGCACCCGCTGCGACCAGGGCGGCATACTCACCCAGACTATGACCCGCCAGCAGCGCGGGCTGAACACCCCCAACCGCCCGCCACACACGCCAAACGGCAATATCGGCCGCCAGCATGGCAGGCTGCGTATTGATGGTTTGATTGAGGAGATCAGCCGGACCAGCGGTCACCAGAGCCCACAGGTCCTGACCCAGTGCATCCGAGGCTTCCGAAAAAGTGAAACGCACTTCGGAGCGCTCACCCCAGCCCTGCATCATGCCGACCGATTGCGACCCCTGGCCAGGAAACACGAATGCAAGCTTCATCATTATTCCCATGCGTGTTCAGTGAAGGCTAATGCCCGCGCAGTGGGCGTTATGCCAAAGCTAAAAACAAAAGCCAATTTTTGAGTATCGACAGCCACGTACGTGTTCCTTTTTTGCCTGTTCGGGAAATTAATACTTGAGGAGCACAGAGCCCCAGGTGAAACCGCCACCAAAGGCTTCCATCAGCACCGTCTGGCCACGCTGGATGCGACCATCGCGCACCGCCACATCAAACGCCAGCGGCACCGAGGCAGCCGAGGTATTGCCATGGCCGGCCACAGTCGTCACGACACGATCCATGCTCATACCGAGTTTTTTTGCGGTGGCCGAGATGATACGGATATTGGCCTGGTGCGGCACCAGCCAGTCGATATCGGATTTCTGCAAGCCATTGGCTTCCAGGGTTTCATCGACAATGCGATCGAGCGTATTGACCGCCATCTTGAACACGGCGTTGCCTTCCATGCGCATCAACGCAGGTTCGGTCATGCCGCTCGATGTGCCTGTGGTGGTACGCAGCAATTCCTTGTGACGGCCATCCGCGTGAATGTGTGTGGCAATAATGCCCGGCTCGCTCGCCGCCCCCAGCACCACCGCACCGGCACCATCGCCCCACAGGATGCAGTTGCCACGGTCATTCCAGTCGGTGATACGCGAGAGTGTTTCGGCGCCGATGACCAGCACATGCTTAGCCGCACCGGTCTTGATGAACTGGTCTGCCACAGACAAGGCATACACAAAACCACTGCACACGGCCTGCAGGTCAAATGCCGGCTTGCCATTGGTCATGCCGAGCTTGGACTGCACAATGCAGGCCGTGCTGGGAAACACCAGATCGGGCGTCGTGGTCGCCACCAGCAGCAGATCGATGTCGTCAGGCACCAGCCCGGCCACGTCCAGCGCGGCACGTGCCGCCTGGGTTGCCAGATCACTGGTCAGTTCGCCTTCGGCGGCAATATGCCGTTCACGAATACCCGTACGATCGACAATCCATTGATCGTTTGTCTCAACCAGTTTTTCGAGATCGGCATTGGTAAGAACACGCGCAGGCAGATAACCACCTGTGCCTAGAATGCGGGAATAGGTCAAGCAGCCACCTGTTGCAGGAGTTGAATCTGGTCAGTAATACGCTTCAGCACATTGTTGCGAACTTCATCGCTGGCCGTCTCGATGGCGTGTTCAAACGAAAAGCAATCGGCCGAACCATGGCTCTTGACCACCACGCCTTTGAGGCCCAGCAGGGTAGCGCCGTTATAACGGCGCGGATCGAGCCGGTTCTTGAATGCTTTCAACACCGGCAACGCAATCAGGCCGGCGATGCGGGTCATCCAGTTACGCTTGAATTCGGCGCGCAGCGTGGTGGCAACCATCTTGGCCAGACCTTCGGATGCTTTCAACGTGACGTTGCCGACAAAACCATCGCACACCACCACATCGGTCGTACCTTTGAAAATGTCGTCGCCTTCAACGTTGCCATAGAAGTTCAAGTGGCTCTCACGCAGCAATGTTGCCGCACGCTTCACCATTTCATTGCCCTTGATATCCTCTTCGCCAATATTCAGCAATCCGACACTCGGATTCGGCTTGTGCTCGACTGCCGACACCAGCATCGCACCCATGACGCCGAACTGCAGCAAATTTTCGGCCGTGCAATCGACATTGGCGCCCATATCGAGCACCAGCACGTGGCCCTTGATGGTCGGCATCACGGCAGCAATAGCGGGACGGTCAATACCAGGCAGGGTTTTCAGGACAAAGCGCGCAGTCGCCATCAGGGCACCGGTGTTACCGGCGGACACGCAGGCCTCGGCTTCACCTGATTTCACGAGATCGATGGCAACACGCATGGAAGAATCTTTTTTGCCGCGCAAAGCCAGCGCAGGCGCCTCGTCCATCGCCACCACCTGACTGGCGTGGCGAATAATCAGGCGCGGCCCGGGCTGGGCTCGACGCGCCTTGAGTTCGGCGGCGATGATATCCTGCGGCCCGACCAGAATCACATTCAGGTCGGGATGATGCGCAAGACTGCGAATCGCCGCAGGGACCGTGACATGAGGACCATGATCGCCCCCCATGACGTCAATGGCGACGGTGATATTTCTCATACAGCCGTGAGGGTTGGCTGAGCAAGACGCGCCAAACGACAGCGCGCCAAGGAATTATTCGCCTTTGGCCTTGACGACTTGACGGCCACGATAAAAGCCATTGGGGCTGATATGGTGACGCAGATGGGCTTCACCCGTGGTGGGTTCAACAGCCAGGGCCGGATTGGTCAGAAAATCGTGTGAACGATGCATGCCACGCTTGGACGGGGACTTTTTGTTCTGCTGAACAGCCATTTCTTGCTCCTAAATAAAATTGCGGCGCCATCATAGCTGATGACGCCCAAAAACCTATTGTGTCCCAGAGACAGGACATTCACCTTCTGCGTGCATGGCCGCCAGCGGCAGGCCCAGCAACACTTCGTCTTCCACCAGTTCAACCAGACTCAAGGTCTCGTCAACCAGAATCGCATCGCCATCCGGCATCGCGTCCAAGCGTTCCAATTCAACTTCGGTGCGCGCCAGATACACCATGCGTTCAATCTCAACCACATGCTGCATGCCACCCAGACAACGCTGGCATGTCATCTCCACCTGCCCGTGCACGCTCAGCTTCAAGGACAGGCTACCCAACTGGTCTGCCCGCCCAGTGACTCGACAGAACAGCTCACCTTGCGTAAATTCATGCGCTAATCGTGGAAACGCAGACACATCCGACTGCATTTCCCACGACTGCGCATCCTTGCAGAAACGCCGGGGATCAACCTCTACTGGCTGAAGCTGCTTGGCAGGTTGCAACACGGCGCTCCCGGATAATTACGTACCGGGGCAACGTGCGATGACCCAACACAACGCACCCGGCTAAACATTAGCCCGCAATGATATGATTTCGCGTTATTTTTGTCAAAGAAACCCACGTTTTCCCAACAACAGGCGAACCCATGCTTAAAAAAATACTGGTCGCCAACAGGGGCGAAATCGCTGTCCGCATCGTCCGCGCCTGCGCCGAACTTGGTATCAAGTCGGTCGCGATCTATACCGACGCCGACCGCCACGCGCTTCACGTCAAGAAAGCCGACGAGGCCTACCACATAGGCAAGGATCCAATTCTTGGCTATTTGAATGCCCACACGCTGGTGAATCTGGCGGCCGCCTCAGGCTGCGACGCGCTGCACCCCGGTTATGGCTTTCTTTCCGAAAACCCCGACCTGGCGACCATTTGCGCACGCCGCGGCATCCGTTTTATTGGCCCCTCACCCGATATCATTCGGCGCATGGGCGACAAGATCCAGGCACGCAATGCGATGATCGCTGCAGGCATCCCGGTGGTGCCGGGCTCCGACCACAATCTGGAAAACGTCGAGGAAGCGCGTGTGCTGGCCGGCAAGTTCGGCTATCCGGTGATGCTCAAGGCCACCAACGGCGGCGGCGGGCGCGGCATCCGCCGCTGCGACAGCGAGGAAGAGCTGCTGAAAAACTACGACCGTGTGGTGTCGGAAGCCAGCAAGGCCTTCGGCAAGCCCGAGGTGTTCGTCGAAAAATGCGTGGTGCGGCCCAAGCACATCGAGGTGCAGATCCTCGGCGACACGCAGGGCAACGTGATTCACCTGTTCGAGCGCGACTGCTCGATCCAGCGCCGCAACCAGAAACTGATCGAAATCGCGCCGAGCCCGCAATTGACCGAGGCGCAGCGGCAATACATCGGCAAGCTGGCGGTGCGCGCGGCCAAGGCGGTGGGCTACGTCAATGCCGGAACGGTCGAGTTCCTGCTCGACCAGGACAACCAGTTCTATTTCATGGAAATGAACACCCGGCTGCAGGTCGAACATCCCATCACCGAGACCATCACCGGCGTCGACATCGTGCAGGAACAGATCCGCATCGCGTCCGGCCTGCCGCTGCAATACAGGCAGGACGAGATCAAGCACCGTGG
>CAYGMS010000088.1:0-1644 GCA_964350905.1 uncultured Thiobacillus sp.
GCCGACATGTTCATCGTGCGCCACTCGCAGTCGGGCGCGGCCCATTTCATCGCCCGCAATGTGGCGCCGCATATCTCGGTGATCAACGCTGGCGATGGACGCCATGCCCACCCGACCCAGGGCTTGCTCGACATGTTCACCATTCGCCGCTTCAAGGGCGACTTTCACAACCTGACCGTAGCCATCGTCGGTGACGTGCTGCATTCGCGGGTGGCGCGTTCGCAGATCCACGCGCTCACCACGCTCGGGGTGCCGGAAGTCCGTGTGATTGCACCCAAAACGCTGCTGCCGACAGGCGTCGAGCAAATGGGCGTCAAGGTGTATCACGATATGGCCAGCGGCCTCGCCGGCTGCGATGTGGTCATCATGCTGCGCCTGCAGAGCGAACGCATGAAAGGCGCCATGCTGCCCAGCGCGCAGGAGTATTTCAAGTTCTTTGGCCTGACGCCGGAAAAGCTCGCCTATGCCAAACCGGATGCCATCGTCATGCATCCCGGTCCGATGAATCGCGGCGTGGAAATCGATTCGGAAGTGGCTGACGGGCCGCAGTCGGTGATCCTGCCGCAGGTGACCTACGGCATTGCGGTCCGGATGGCGGTGATGGCTTTGCTGGCAGGAGGGGGGACGGCATGAACAGTAAGCAGGGGCCCCGCGTAGCGGGGATGCGCACGGCCGCGAATGCAGTCAGCCGCCGACACAACAAAGCCAGCACCCGGAACAACCTGACAGAGGCGGAGGCATGAAGGTTCATATCAGGAACGGGCGTGTGATCGACCCGATGAATGCGCGTGACGAAGTCACCGATCTGTTTGTGGTGGCCGGGAAGATTATTGCCATTGGCGATGCGCCAACTGACTTTCACGCCAATCGCACCATCGACGCCAGCGGGCTGATTGTTTGCCCCGGGCTGGTCGATCTGTCGGTGCGGCTGCGCGAACCCGGCTTTGAATATCGCGCCACGCTCGAATCCGAAATGCTCGCGGCGGCCGCAGGCGGGATCACGTCGCTGGCGTGCCCGCCCGACACCGACCCGCCGCTGGACGAGCCCGGCCTGGTGGAAATGCTGAAATTCCGTGCCAAGCACTTGCCGGGCCCGCGCGTCTACCCGATCGGCGCGTTGACGCAAAAACTCGAAGGCAAAATGCTGACCGAGATGGCCGAGTTGACCGAAGCAGGGTGCCGCGCCTTTACCCAGGCTGATGCACCGTTGACCGACACGCAGGTGCTGCTGCGCGCCATGCAATACGCCGCCACATTCGATTTCAGCCTGTGGCTGCGCCCGCAGGATGTATCGCTGGCACGCGATGGCATTGCGCACGACGGCCCCGTGGCCTCGCGTCTGGGCCTGGCAGGCATTCCTGCGCTGGCAGAAACCGTGGCGCTGGCAACGATTTTGCTGCTGGCACGCGAAACCGGCGCCCGCATTCACCTGGCCCGCCTGTCGACGCGTGAAGGCATCGCCATGGTGCGCGCCGCCAAGGCGCAAGGCTTGTCGGTCACCTGCGACGTGGCCAGCACGCATGTCCATTTGTCGGAAAACGATCTCATCAGCTTTGATTCACACCTGCATCTGGTGCCACCGCTGCGCGGCCTGCGTGATCGCGATGCCATCCGCGAAGCGCTGCGCGACGGCTCCATCGACGC
>CAYGMS010000088.1:1744-8272 GCA_964350905.1 uncultured Thiobacillus sp.
ACCTCCAAAACCCTGGCCAGCCAGGGCGACAACACCCCCTTCCTCAACCATCCGATGCAAGGCCGGGTGCGCTATACGCTGATTGATGGCCATATCGACTTCGAGTCATCGCATTGAGCACCGCATACCCGTCCATGGCGGGTAAGCCACCCGCCCTGTCTCGCGCGTCGTTTCCATTGTTGCTGCTGAGCCTGGTAGCCGGTGCGCTGGCCGTGGCCGGTTTCGCACCGTTCAAATGGTGGTCGCTACCCATATTCAGCCTGGCGCTGTTGTTCGTGCTGCTGCTACGCACCACGTCGAGCCGCGCAGGTTTTCTGATCGGCTTCACCTGGGGTTTGGGTTTTTTCATCACCGGGGTCAGTTGGATATTCACCAGCCTGTCGGTCTATGGCGGCATGGCAACCTGGCTGGCGGCACTGGCGACTTTCCTGTTTTGTGCGGTGCTGGCCCTGTTCCCCGCCGCAGTCGGGGCGCTGCAGGCACGCTGGCGCATTGCACCCACGTTGCGCCTGTTGCTGTTGATGCCATTACTGTGGGGAGCGACAGAATGGGTGCGGGGCTGGCTCTTCACCGGCTTTCCGTGGCTGGGCATAGGTTACTCACAGGTACCGCTCAGCCCGCTGGCCGGCTACGCGCCGCTGCTCGGTGTGTATGGCGTGTCATTCCTGCTGGCGCTCATCGCGGCGTTGCTGGCGTGGAGTGTGACCACACGCGGCCCCCTGCCGAAACGGCTATGGGCGCTGGTTGCAATCGTGACGCTCGGGCTGGGTGGGCAACTCCTGCGCGGCGTCAACTGGACCACGCCCGATGGCACCCCAACGACAGTCGCGCTGTTGCAGGGCAATGTCCCGCAGGACATGAAATGGCAGCCGGAAAAAACCCGCGCCACCCTGGAAAGCTACGCGCGCATGGCCGCGGCGTCGCCGGCGCAACTGATCGTGTTACCGGAAACCGCCCTGCCCCTGTTTGAATCCGATCTCCCGGACTTCTATCGCGACGGATTAATCGCGCTCGGCCAGAAAAACGGCGGCGACGTGCTGACCGGACTGCCAACCGGATCGCTGCAAGGTGCGTATTACAACAGCGTCATCAGCCTCGGCACTGCACCCAGCCAGCGTTATCACAAGGTACATCTGGTGCCGTTTGGTGAATTCATTCCGCTGAAAGCGGTGTGGGGTTGGGTGATCAAGGTACTGCATATTCCGCTGTCGGACTTTGCGCGCGGCGCCACCGACCAGCGTCCGCTCGCCATTGGCGGCCAGCGCGTGGCCGCCAATATCTGCTACGAAGATGCGTTTGGCGAGGAGATCATCCGCCAGTTGCCAGAAGCCAGCGTACTGGTCAACGTCAGCAACCTGGCATGGTTCGGCGACTCGTTTGCGCCGTGGCAGCACACCCAGATGTCGCAGATGCGCGCATTGGAAACCGGCCGCATGATGCTGCGCGCCACCAATACCGGGGTCACGGCCATCATCGATGCACAGGGCCATGTGCTGGCATCGCTGCCGCTGTTCCAGCCGGGCAGCCTCTCCGGAACCATACAGGGCTACACCGGCAGCACGCCGTATGTACGCTGGGGCAACCGGCCGGTGCTGGTGCTGTGGGGAATCCTTGGAATCGGTCTGCTGCTAATGGGGCTCAGGCGGCGGCCCTGATCCGCGTAGAGTTGCGGCCACCGCGCTTGGCTTCCAGCAAGGCCGCATCCGCACGTGCCAGCGCTTCGTTATCCTGCTTGTCGTCGCGGCTGTATTCCGACAAGCCGCCGCTCCACGACAGCTTTTGCGTCACGCCAGGAATCAGTTCCACGCTTTCCGGCATATTGGCGCGCAGCCGGTCGGCCAGTTCCTGCGCTTTATCCAACTGCGTGTAAGGGAATATCACACAGAACTCATCACCGCCCAGACGCGCAATGAAATCGCTGTTGCGCAGACAGCTCTTCAGTGCATTGCCAAACTTGATGATGAGTTGATCGCCGGCCTCATGGCCAAAGGTATCGTTCACCTGTTTGAAGTTATCGATATCCAGAATCAGCAAACTGTGCGACCAGCCATCTTTCACTGTCGCAAACAGTTCTTTCTGCTTTTCGTCGAAACTGCGCCGGTTGTTGACCTGGGACAAATGGTCAATCTGCGCCTGGGACGACACTTCTTTCTGGCGGCCGAGCATGACCTTGCCGAGTTTCAGCATGGTTTCGAGCGGAGTCTGGAACTCAGCCAGACTCATCGGATAAGCCGAGCGCAAGCGCTGCTGCCGCAGGTCGTTGGTGAACTTCACCATCATCCGCAGATTATCGACCACCCGGTTGCGCACAGCCAAAGCCGTCGCCACCACCAGAATGGCCATGATCAAACTGGCAACCAGCCAGCCCAGCACATAGGGCGCCACATTCTCGGCCACCGGAGTGATCTGCCGCCACACGGCGATTTGCCAGGGCGTGCCAGCCAGTGCAACCAGCGTGGGCTGGGCATGGCGCTTGATCGCCTGATTGCCGCGCCGCATCAACACCACGGATACATCATCTGCCTGATTTTGCTGCAACTCGGCATACGCGGCAGCATCCGGCAAGGGCAGCGTATCGAACAGCGCCTGCAACTGCGGCACGCTTTGCTCGACGATGACAAACCCGAGCCGTTTGCCATCGCTCCCCACTACCGGGTGCGACAAGGACAGATTAAAGGTAGCGGAAGCGGTCGCCCCCGCGTCGTCGCGTCCAGCCGTGGCCAGAAGGCGCCGCGTGTCACCCGGCAGGAAACCCGGCAACAACTGGCGCTGCCCGTCGGTAACGAACAGCACGGTGGCATCCTGATTCAAGGCATGCAGATTGGCAGCCTGTGCCTGACACACATCCGGCGCAGCCGTGGCAAAGCAGGCCAGCGTCTGGGGATGGGCCGCAATCCGTGATGCGCTACGCCGCATGGCGTCAGCCATGAATTCAATCTGTGCAGCCATTACCGGCTTCTCGAACTCCTCCTGCGAGGGCGGTACTTGCGGCCGCGTCATATAAAGCGCAGCCGTGACAACCCCCGTCAGCAGCACCAGCGCTGCAACGAGGGTCAAACCGAATCGCAATATGGATGAACGGGGCATGCGTCAGGCAGGCGCTAAGGCGTGCTCACGTCGACCACCGCAGCGGACCGACCACTGCGCAACCGGCAACCCTAATCACCCCCCGGCACAGCGGGGAAATCAATATCAACACGTCCTGGCCTCTTATCTTTGTTGTCTCCGCAACGACAGGCTCCCGATTCTTCCCGGACAGCCAGTCGACATGGTGCTATACGCAGCAAAATCCATGCCCCAATGCAAATACACCCGGCAGGTAAGCCTGCCGGGTGTATTTATCCTATCCGTGTAAAGAAATCCGACACTATTGCCTGCCCGTACTGCCAAATCCTCCGTCACCGCGTTGACTCGTGTCGAATTCGTCCACCACGTTGAACTCGGCCTGCACCACCGGAACGATCACGAGTTGCGCCAACCGCTCCATCGGTGTCAGTTCGAACGCCTGCTGGCTGCGATTCCAGGCGGAAACCATGAGCTGGCCCTGGTAATCCGAATCGATCAAGCCCACCAGATTGCCCAGCACGATGCCGTGTTTATGGCCCAGCCCTGAGCGCGGCAGAATCAGCGCCGCAAATCCCGGGTCGGCCAAATGGATGGCCATGCCCGTGGGAATGAGCTGGGTTTCGCCCGGCGCCAGCATCATCGGGGCATCAATACAGGCGCGCAAATCCAGTCCGGCAGAGCCTGCCGTAGCGTAATGCGGCAGTTGATCGCGCAGGCGGGCGTCGAGAATCTTCACATCCATCTTCATTTTTGTCGGGCTTTCGTCAGTTCAGTTGATTTGCAAGATGGGCTATCAAATTCCGTGCCTGAGTCAGTTTGTCGGCGCGCGGGAGCCGGTGTTGGCCCTGGTTATCGAACAACACCAGCTCGGCCGTATCCTGCCCAAGCGTGTCCTGCGCCAGGTTACCGACCAGGAGCGGCAGTTTCTTGCGCAGGCGCTTGGCTTCGGCAAACTCGGCCAGTTGTTCGGTCTCGGCGGCGAATCCCACGCAAAAGGGTGCATTGGGCAAGGCTGCCACCTCGGCCAGGATGTCCGGGTTGGCGATCAGGCGCAGCGTCAGATCGTCCACACTTTTCTTGATTTTTTGCGTCGCGGCCGTATCCACCCGGTAATCCGCCACCGCCGCAACCGCGATGAACACGTCGCAGGGCAGTTCGGCCAGCACCGCACGCTGCATGTCCGCCGCGCTTTGCACGTCTATCCGGCGCACGCCCGCAGGCGTGGCCAGACAGGTTGCGCCCGACACCAGGCACACTTCAGCGCCTGCTTCGGCTGCTGCCCGGGCGACCGCGTAACCCATCTTGCCGGAACTCAGATTGGTCAGGCCACGCACCGGATCAATCGCCTCGAAGGTGGGGCCGGCGGTTACCAGCACCCGCTTGCCCGCCAGCAAGCCGCCGCCCAGCAGGCCCGATACCGCATTCATGATGTCGGGCGGCTCCAGCATGCGACCCAGGCCGACCTCACCACAGGCCTGTTCACCGGCTGCGGGGCCCAGCACCTGTACGCCGTCTGCATGCAACTGCTCAAGGTTGCGCCGGGTGGGTGCCGCCGCCCACATTTCATGGTTCATCGCGGGCGCAACAGCCAGCGTGCAGGCGCGCGCCAGGCAAAGCGTCGACAGCGCATCATCTGCCCGCCCCTGCGCGAGCTTGGCCAGAAAATCGGCAGAAGCCGGTGCCACCAGCAACAAGTCGGTGTGACGCGACAGATGGATGTGTTCCATGCCATCCCCGCTGGCGGCGTCCCACAGCGACGTCAGTACCGGTTTCCCGGACAGGGCCTGAAAGGTGAGCGGCGTGACAAACTGCTGTGCCGCAGCCGTCATCACCACCTGCACCTCGGCACCCGCTTTAACCAGCAGACGACACAGTTCGGCTGCTTTATAAGCAGCAATGCCACCGGTTACCCCGAGGAGAATTTTTTTGCAGGCTAGCGACACCGTCTCGGCTTTCAATAACAATGGCGGCATTCTACGGGAGAGGGGTGAGCATGGCGATTCGTGACTGGCCGGAAGACACGCGTCCGCGCGAAAAACTGTTGAAACAGGGCGCTTCCGCCTTGACCGACGCCGAACTGGTCGCCGTGTTCCTGCGCACGGGCATGGTCGGCAAAAGTGCAGTCGACCTGGGGCGTGAGCTGATCGAGCGCTTCGGCGGGCTGGCAGGGCTCTGCCGCGCGGACAAGAAAGCCGCCTGTGCCGCGCCGGGTATGGGCGAAGCCAAATATGCCTTGCTGCAGGCGGTGATGGAGATGGCCCGCCGCACGCTGGGCGAGGACATGCAGGCAGGCGACGCCCTCGAATCGCCGCATGCCGTGCGCGACTACTTGCGACTGATCCTGCGCAACAAGGAATATGAAGTATTTTGCTGCGTGTTTCTCGATGCGCAAAATCGCGTCATTGCGGTCGAGGAGCTGTTTCGTGGCACCCTGACCCAAACCAGCGTCTACCCCCGTGAAATCGTCAAACGCGCCCTGGCGCACAATGCGGCCGCGCTGATCCTGGCGCACAATCACCCCAGCGGGGTGGCCGAACCCAGTCAGGCCGACCGCAGCCTCACCCGCCGATTGGCGGAAGCACTCGCGTTAGTAGACGTGCGCGTGCTGGACCATTTCATCGTGGCAGGCGCGTCATCCCTATCGTTCATGGAGTCCGGCCATCTTTGAATGCCTGCAACGCTTGCCCCGCGCTTGCAAGCTGTGATATAAATCGCGGTTCTCGGATTAGCCCTCACGGTTAATCCCGAATGGTTAACCCTCAATTTTTGGAGCAGTGTCATGGCTCGCGTATGTATCGTAACGGGCAAGAAGCCCATGGTCGGAAACAACGTTTCCCACGCCAACAATAGAACCAAGCGTCGTTTCCTTCCCAACCTGCAATACCGCCGGTTCTGGGTTGAAAGCGAAAACCGCTGGATCCGTCTGCGTTTGTCCACTGCTGCCCTGCGCACCATCGACAAGAACGGCATCGATGCTGTTCTGGTTGACCTCCGCGCCAGCGGCGTGGCCGTTTAAGGAGTTGCATCATGGCTAAAGGCGGACGCGAAAAGATCAAGCTGGAGTCCACTGCGGGCACCGGTCACTTCTACACCACCACCAAGAACAAAAAAACCATGCCCGAGAAAATGGAGCTCAGCAAATTTGATCCCAAGGCTCGCAAGCATGTGTTATACAAGGAAATCAAACTGAAGTGATTCAGCCGATGACCCAATAAAAAACCCGCCAGCTAGCGGGTTTTTTATTGGGTTTTGCTTGTTGAATAACAGATTATCGTCCCGGTACCGGATGGCCAGAAGGCCTCCGGCAGCGATCAGGCATAGCTGCGCAGGCGGACCGAAAAATCCTTCAGCGACTGGATGCCGCTATCTTCAGCGCGCTTGCACCACGCCTGCAACTGCTCCAGCAACTGTTCGCGCGTCGCTGTCGAGCGGCTCCAGATGGCCGCAAGCTCCTGCCGCATG